>JAFGKR010000106.1 GCA_016928515.1 Bacteroidota bacterium
AGTGGCTCTCATCGAATCCGACACGGAAGTGATGCAATGAACTTCGAAGAACAGATATCCGCCTTCATGGACGGAGCGCTCAGCGCGCAGGAAGAAAGCGACTTCCTGCACATCCTCTCCGTCTCGCCGGAGAAACGTGCGCTCTTTCATTCGTACATGGGCGTCCGATCCGCGATCACCGCCGACGCCCGCAGTGCCGCGGTTCCAACGCATCTCGACAAGGCCGTTCTCGGTGCCGCCGCGGCCATCACCGCAGGCGGGGCGGCATCCGGCGGGGCGGTAGCTGGAGCAGCGGCTGGTGGGGCGGCGGCAACAGGCGCCATCGTCGCCGGTGCGGGATGGTGGACAGCCTCGCGCATCGTCTCCGCGGTGGTTCTCGGGCTTTCGCTCTTCGGCGCGGGATTTTTCCTGCAGTCGCAGTTGAATTCTCCCGGTAGCGACGCGACGCGGAACACCGCGGTCACGCAGGATCGGCAATCCCCGGATGAGGATGCGAGAGCCGTGGCATCGGAAGATGCGGGAAGATCAAAAACCACACGAAATCTGAGGACAGGCGACCGGCAGGCAGACGGTTTCGAAGGAGCGGATCACGCGGGACACGGCACGAATCGTGACGGACGCGCCGCTTCTGCCGGCGGTGATGATCGTACCGGACGCGAAGCCACTCCCGCCCGCGAGCGCATCGTGTACCGCAATGTCTATGTCACGCGCATCGATACGGTCTTTCTCTCCGGGCCGCAGCCCGCCGTGCGTATGGTCGAACGCCTCGACACGGTCTCGATTGCCCTGATGCAGAGTCTTCCGGGCGACCGCCCGATTATCATCCAGGAAGCGCCGCGGCAGACGCTGTCCTTCCCCCTGCCCGGCCACATCGAGGTCGAGCTGCAGCGTGAGCATCTCAACACCTGGCCGTATATTGATTACGGCCAGTTGGGCGTCGACCGTGCACAGCAGCAGTTCGCCCTCGCGGCGGGATATGTGTTCGACCGCCATCACACCGCCGGCATCATGCTCGGAGAGAAATCCTTCGCGATGGAATACTACCGCATCCAGGGGGATTCGCTGTATCTCTTCCAGCAGCAGCCGGCCCTGCTGTACGGCGGCGGCTTTTACCGCTTTTCCCTGCCCGTCACCACGGGTATCGTACCCGAGGTCACCCTGCAACTGGGCGGCTCGGACCTCGGTCCGATGCTCGGTGGACGCATCGGCGTGCAATTTATTCCCTTCGACCGCGTGAGCATCGTCCTCGGCGCGAACGGCGCCCTGCTCGCCTACAGGTACAAGGACAAGGTCTTCACCAGTCACAGTCTCGGGCTTTCATACGGAGTGCGCTACCGCTTCTGAATCATCTTCGATCGAGATCGACCACCATCGGCCGCGGTCCGGGGGATCCACGGATCCACGGACGTCCGCTTCAGCTGTGGAGCCCACTGCTGCACGCGAGGGGAGTGTTGTTCCCTGCGGTGTCGACACGGTTTCCTGCCATGTCGATCCTGTGCACCACCGTGGCAGTACTGCTGCTCGCCACATGCTCCCCGCCGGACGATTCCTCTCCGATCGACATCATCGGATCGAATTTCTGCGTCGACGAGTGGCGGGACGACACCGCGCGCATTCAGACAACCATACGCTTCGAGGCGCTCGTGGATACGACGCAATTTCATATCGAACGCTTCTCGGGCAGCGGACTGCGCATCGCCGTCGTCTGCATCCCGCCGCTGGGAGATACGCTTCCGTACCGGGACATCTATTCCGTTTCGGCGAACTATCTCGACATTCCCGCGGCGGGACTGCCATTTCAGGCGGAGATCCCTCCTGCGTATTTTCAGCAGTACGACTGCGCGCGACTCGCCGCGGCGGTCATCCTCGTCTATCGCGACCAGGATGCGGACAACCGTTACGATCCCGGAGAGCCCGTGTACGGAGCGGATGAGCAGAGCCTGTATGCCTTCGTGCAGGGCGATCTCAACACCGTGCCGCGTGTTCCGTTCGAAAGCGTGTTCCAGTATTCCAACGTGCTGATCCGCCATGACCGGGAGGAACGCTCGTATTTTCAATCCTCCCCGGATTATCTCGCGACGATATTCATCATCAATGTGCGCGGGGAACTCGGTCCCTACGATCTCCCCTATCCCTGGCACGTCTCTTCTCCCCTGCTGCCATGACGGCACAAGGAGCTGATACCATGAAGCGATCCCTTCTTTATTCCTTCCTTCTCATTCTCGTCGTCGCATCGGCAGTCGCACAGCCGCGCATCGAGCTGCGTCACATGAAGCCGAACACGCCGGATTACTATTATTATCAGCTCTACATCGCGACATACTGCGGAGACAGCGTATTCTACTATCTTCAGAAGCACCATCTCATCTACGAGGAAACCAACGGCCGCATCGACACCAACGCGTACAGCATCGATCGGCGGGCATCCCCGACGCGGAATTCCTGCTATGACCTGGCACTTGTGCTGGACAATTCATCCACCATTTCGGCGGACGATCTCGGCACTGCCGTCGACGCGCTCCGCGCGTATGTAGACACCATGTCGCAGGACTGCCAGAGAGCCGCCGTGGTAAATTTCGCCGACCGGCCGACGCTGCGATCCTTCC
This sequence comes from Bacteroidota bacterium, assembly GCA_016928515.1. GTDB lineage: Bacteria > Bacteroidota > Ignavibacteria > SZUA-365 > SZUA-365 > BM516. The sequence continues at coordinate 2,607 of JAFGKR010000106.1, forward strand.
TCACCAGCGACACCGCGGTACTGCATTCGGCACTTGACGGCATGAATCCCGGTGGGCGACGTTCCCTTTATGACGCCATTCTCACCGGTATGGTGGAGTTGTCGACCAACGGCATTTCAAGATTGAAAGTGATCCTTGCCCTGACAACAGGTAACGACAACGCCAGCGGAGCCACCATCGATTATCTGAAGGAAACGGCGCGGCGAGACGATATCCGTCTTTTCATCATCGGATTGGGATCCCAGATTTGGGACCCGCCTTTGCGAGAGCTGTGCGTGAGCACGGGCGGTCTGTATTATGCCGTCCCTGACGCCGCCGCATTGCCGGATTTCTACGTCGACCTCGCCGGCTTCATTCAGCGGGAGTTCGACGAGCATCGCATCGTGCGACGCACCCCGGATGTCATCATGAAGGATCTTCTGATCCGCATGCGCCTCGAAGCCTGCGACGACAGCATATGGACGCAGCGGCTGTTCAATCCCTCCGTCACCACGACGGCTGCCCCCCTTTCCCCTGTATCCTTCCGCCTCGGCCAGACTTATCCGAATCCCGTTTCCCGCGGAGCCGACGTGCAGTTCACCTTCGACGTCGCCGCCGCAACACAACTGCCGCTGCGTCTGCAGCTCCATGACCGGCTCGGGAGGCAAGTCGCGCTCGTCTTCGAAAAGCGCTTCACCGCCGGCTCCCACCGCATTCGCTGGTCCCCCTCCGCACTCTCCCCCGGAGTGTATTTCTACCGCCTGAGCAGCGGAATGGAAACCGTCACCGGGCGGATGACCGTGATACCATAGGGGAACGATCGCGCCGATGATGTGTCTTCCTTCTGTCCATCGACGGAAACGAAGACTTCATCATATCCAGGAGCGCTGCCATGAGACCGTTCGGGAAATCGCTTTGCATCGTCCTTCTCCTCCTGGCCGCGGCGGGAAGCGCGCAGGCCGGCGTGCTGTACGCGCGGCTGCCGGGGACGGAATCTCCGGTGTACAATCTCCGCATCAGCCATATCCGCACCAGCGTCACCATTGTCGGACAGCTCGCCGTCACGCATGTGGACGAGGAATTCTTCAACGACAACGCCCGCATCCTCGAGGGCTTTTACGCCTTTCAGCTCCCCGAAGGAGCGCAGGTGGACGGCCTCTGGCTGTGGGTGGACGGTGTGCGCCGCATCTTCATCGTGAAGAAAAAGGAGGAGGCCGAGCGCCTCTACGACAGCGTGGTCGTCGGACAGCGCCGCGATCCGGCCATTCTCGAATCCCTCGGAAAAAACCGCTTCCAGTTGAAGGTGTTCCCGATCAATCCCCATTCCTCGCGCCGCATCGAGCTGCAGTATTTCCACACGCTGCCGCTGACGGAAGACGGCACGGTGCATTACCGCTATCCGCTCAACCTGCAGGGATATCAATCCACTCCCGTGGAGAATACCGAGCTGCGCATCAGCGTGGAGTCCAAACTGCCCATCGAGGAGATCGCAACGAATTTCGACGACAGTCCGCTGCTGTGCAGAACGACGGTGTTCGGGGATCATGAATTCCGCGTCGATTTCGGCAGCGAGAACACGTTCTATTCCCAGGATTTCGAACTGTCGTACAAGCCCCGCGATGTCTACAGCGTCTTCCCCGCGCTGAGCTGGCATGATCCGGATCACCCGATGGAGGATTCCTATTTCATCTGCTGGCATCCGGAAAAACCGGAGACTGTCGAGGCGCAGCCACGCGACCTGGTGTTTGTGCTCGACGCTTCCGGCAGCATGACGCCCGAGCGCATCGCGACGGTGCGCGATGCGGTGATCTCCATTCTCCGGAAGCTCCGCTTGGTCGACCGTTTCCGCATCGTGCTTTTCAGTCACCAGGCGATGTCCTGGCCCGAGAACACCGAGCTGCTCAACGCGACCGCCGCGAACATCCAGGGCGGAGTAGATTTCATAACCCGCGCTTATTACGCAGGTGGATCGACCAATTACGAGATTGCCTTCCGGCAGGCATTCGACGCGGAGTTTCGGCCTGACGCCGTTCGCCGCATGCTCTTTCTCACCGACGGCATGCCGAATTCCGGCGTGTACTCGAAAGACGGCCTGCTGAACATCATCGAAAGCATCGACACGCAGGGAGTCGGCATCTATCCCGTCATCGTCTACAGCGACCGCATCGAGCTGCTCTACGACATCGCCGCCGCACGCGGCGGGAAGGTGACCATGGTCGAGAACGGCGACGGACTGGAAACCGTGATTTCCCGCATCATGCTGGAGCTGGACATCGCCGCCATTTCGCAGCCGGTGGTCAGCTATGAAGGCGGACAGACCTGGCTCGTCTATCCCGAATCCTTCCCGCCCTATGCCGGC
>JAFGKR010000107.1 GCA_016928515.1 Bacteroidota bacterium
ATTCTCGGGAATCTCGGTCCTTCCGCCCTCGGCGACAGCTCCGATATCGTCCTCGATGCAGGCGTGGACGAGGAGGCCTGTCCGCACAACCTCGCACCGACAGCATCCACGACAGCCGCGCTGGCGCTGGGGGATGCGCTGGCGGTTGCATTGCTGAAGATGCGGGATTTCAAACCCGAGGATTTCGCACTCTTTCATCCGGGGGGAATCCTGGGCAAACGCCTTATCCTGCGCGTGGATCAGATCATGATCTCAGGCGATCGCATCCCGGTGGTGCATCAGGCGGTGCCGCTCAAGGACGCCATCCTGGAAATCACCTCCAAACGCCTCGGCGCCACCTGCGTGGTGGACGACGAGAGGCATCTCGTCGGCATGATCACGGACGGCGACCTCCGGCGCCTGCTCGAACGCGATACGGACATGACGAATCTGCTCGCGGTGGATGTCATGAGCACCAGACCAAAGACCATTCCTCCGCATCTCCTGGCCTCCTCCGCCCTGGAGCTCATGGAGCGGCATAAAATCACCCAGCTCATCATCACCGACGAACAGCGCATCCCGCGTGGCATCGTTCACATGCACGATCTCGTCCAGCTCGGACTGGGTTAGGAATCCACATGCGCATCCCCTTCCTCGAAAAAATCAGACAGAGCGTTGTGTTGTTCGACGGCGGCATGGGCACGGAACTGTATCGCCGCGGCGTGTTCATCAACAAGTGTTATGACGAACTGAATCTCAGCAATCCCGCCCTCGTCGAGCAGGTGCATCGAGACTACCGTCTGGCCGGCGCGGATGTGCTGGAGACCAATACCTTCGGCGCGAATCCCGTCAAGCTCGAAGCGCATGGCTTGCTGGATCAGCTCGAGGACATCAACCGCCGCGGTGCGGGAATCGCCCGCCTCGTCGCCGGCGACGATCTGTATGTCGCCGGATCCATCGGTCCACTGGGAATTCAGATGGAACCGCTCGGCCCGCTCGCCCGGGAGGAAGCCCGCGAATTGTTCGCCCGCCAGATCCGCGCGCTGTGCGAGGGAGGCGTGGATCTGTTCGTGCTCGAGACCTTCATCTACCCCGAAGAACTGGAGCAGGCCATTCTCGCCGTGCGGGAGGTGTGCGACAAGCCGGTGATCGCGCATGTGACCATCAACGACGACACATCTTCGCTGACGGGCGCCCGTCCGGAGGTGGTCGTGCGCGAACTGGCGGACATGAAACCCGACGTGCTTGGCGTGAACTGCACCGTGGGTCCAAGCGCAATGCTCAACTGGCTGGAACGCGCGCGGGAGCTGACCGATCTGCCGATCTCCATCATGCCCAACGCGGGCAAGCCGAAGAGTGTCGACGGTCGGAATATCTATCTCACTTCGCCGGAGTATCTCGGTACCTACGCGAAACGTTATATCCAGAACGGCGCAAACGTCATCGGCGGCTGCTGCGGCACGGGGCCCGAGCACATCAAGGCCATGCGCAACGCCATCAGCGCCTACGGTTTCAAGGTCGTGGAACCGGTGGAGAAGGAAGTCCCCTTCGAGGTGCCCGCCGATGTGCAGGTGATCCCGCGGGAGGAGAAGTCCCGGCTTGCACGACGGCTCACCGACGGACATTTCGTCACCTTCGTTGAACTGGTCGCACCCACGGGAGTCTCCGCGCAACGCGAAATCGAGAAAGCGAAGCGGCTGTTCTTCTACGGTGTGGATGTGATCAACATTCCCGACGGTCCCCGCGCGAGCGCACGCATGTCGGCCATGGCCATGGCCGCGACCATACAACGCGAAGTAGGCATCGAAACCGTTCTGCATTACGCCTGCCGCGACCGGAACGTCATAGGGATACAGTCCGATCTGCTCGGCGCCTGGGCGCTGGGTATCCGCAATATCCTTGCCGTGACCGGTGATCCCCCCAAGCTCGGGAATTACCCCGACGCCACGGCGGTGTTCGACGTGGATGCCATCGGACTCGTCAACATTATCAACCGGCTGAATCACGGGCTGGACATCGCGGGGAATCCCATCGGTCCGCCGGCCGGCATGCATATCGGCGTGGCCGCGAATCCCGGAGCGCTCGATATGGACCTGGAATTACGACGCCTCGACTGGAAGGTGGAAGCAGGCGCCGAGTTCATCGTCACGCAGCCCATCTTCGATCTCGACGCCTTTTACGCGTTCACCAGACGCATCAAGCATATTCGGCTGCCGCTCATTGCCGGACTCTGGCCGTTGGCCTCACTGCGCAACGCGGAGTTCATGAAGAATGAGGTTCCGGGCTGTAACGTGCCCGATCACATCATGGAACGTATGCGACGACATGCAGACCGGAAAGATTCTGGGCGTGCCGAAGGCATCACCATCGCGCATGAAACGCTCGAACAGATCAAGGAGCATATCTCCGGCGTGCAGATTTCCGCCCCGTTCGGGAGGATAGAAACGGTGATGGAGATTCTGGACGGTGTACGGTTGAGATGACGAATCCCTATCATGCTGAGCATATCGAAGCATGATACGATTCATCGGAATGCCTGAACCATCGACGGGACAGGGTGACGAGGTCCTCTTAAGTTATCCTTCAGGGAGTCTTTACAATTCCCTTGTTTTTCATTATGTTGCCTCCATGCCGCCGTATGGATTCCCGACACAGCGCCGACAACCGAAAATCGTCCGTGTCCTGAAAAACAGGACATCGACCATCCTTGTTGCGGCACTGGCAGTCATGCTGATGTATTTTCTCTTCAGCACCAAGGGTTTCATCAGCCGCATGAATCTTGAAGGAGACATCGCGGAGCAGGAGCAGAGGGTGATTGAACTGCAGCGAGACATTCAGCGGCTTTCGCGCAAGCGGGATCTGCTGCGCGACGACAGAGCGACGATCGAACACGTTGCGCGTGAATCGCACGGCATGATCAAAACGGGAGAAATCGTCTACCGTATCGTTCCGGCGGTCAAAGAAGAGAAACGATGATCACCATCGGCATCGATATCGGAGGGACCAGCATGAAGGCCGCGCTGACCGAACCGGGCGGTGCGGTGCTCGCGAAAACGCGGCGTCCAACGCTGGCCGACAACAGCCGCGACGCAACGATCGAACAGCTGCACTCCTGCATCGAGGAGCTGACGGCGAAGGCTGCGGAAAGCGGACACACGGTCGACGGCATCGGCATCGGCGTGCCCGGCACCATCGATCTCGAACGCGGTGTGGTGTATCATCCGCCGAATCTTCCGCAGTGGGACGAAGTCCCCCTCGCGGATATCATGCGCTCCCGCTGGCCGGTGGATGTGCGCATCGACAACGATGCCAACTGTGCGGCACTGGGAGAGGCGCATTTCGGCGCGGGACGCGACTACGATAACTTCATCGGACTCACACTGGGGACTGGTGTCGGCTCCGGCATCATTCTCGCCAATCGCATCTATCACGGGGAACGTGGATTCGCGGGGGAATTCGGTCATATCACGATCGATTACAACGGTCCCCGCTGCAACTGCGGAAATCTCGGCTGCGTCGAAGCCTATATCGGTATCCGTTACATGATGCGCGATGCGATTCCCATTCTGCAGAACGAGTCCTCCTCCCCGCTTCATCAGCGGGCACGGAACAATCCGGAGAGCCTCTCCCCCGAGGATCTCTCACGCGCGGCGTCGGATGGTGACGCGGTGAGCGCCGGCGTCCTCCGCACCGCGGGCGAGCGCCTCGGTGTGGCCATTGCCAGTGCGGCGAATCTGCTCGACATCACCACCTTTATCATCGGCGGCGGTATTTCCGCTGCGGGTGATGTGCTGTTCGACGGTATCCGCGGCAGCGCCACCTCCCGCGCGCTCAGAGTACACCGTGCCCGACTCACCATTCTTCCCGCCTCCCTCGGCAATGACGCCGGCATGCTTGGCGCGGCGTCGCTGCTGCTGTGAGGCGTCACTCTTCATCATCTTCCTCCGTATTCCTTTCCCGGTATGCCGTTTCCGCGTACTGGATGAACATTTCCTGGCTGTTGATGCGGGGTTCATCGGGAGCGACGTCGGGACGGACATAGCTGGCGTCCGGCTGAAGGATGTATGACTTGACGTTGTCGGCGAGAATGGTGGGAATGATGTGATTGAGCAGGCGCTCTTTCACCATCGGCTCCTCGACCGTGAACATGGCCTCGACGCGTCGGTTGAGATTGCGCGGCATCCAGTCGGCACTGCTGAAATAGATTTCCGGATCACCGTCGTTTTCGAAAACAAAGACCCGGGTATGCTCGAGGAAGCGCCCGACGATGCTCATCACGCGGATGTTGTCGCTGAGTCCGGGCACGCCCGGCTTCAGACAGCAGATACCCCGGATGATCAGCTCGATCTTCACCCCTGCCTGCGAGGCGCGGTACAGTGCGCGGATGACCTGCGCATCGACGATGGAGTTCATCTTCACGATGATCCCCGCCTTCTTCCCCGCCTTCTGATTCTCCGTCTCCCGCTGGATGAGCGCGAGCGTTTTCTGCCGCAGGGAAATGGGCGCAAGGATGATTTTCTCCCAATTCGTCTGGTGCGAGTATCCGGTGAGATAGTTGAAGACCGCCGTCGCTTCGAATGCGACATCCTCCCGGCAGCTGAGGATACCGAAATCCGTGTACATGCGCGCCGTCGTCTCGTTGTAATTCCCGGTGCTGAGATGCACGTATGTACGCAATCCCGGCTTCTCCCGTCGCACCACCAGCGACAGCTTGCAGTGCGTCTTCAGTCCGATGATCCCGTACACCACGTGCACGCCCGCCTGCTCCAGCCGTCGCGCCCAGATGATGTTGTTCTCCTCGTCGAAGCGGGCTTTCAGTTCTACGAAGGCCGTCACCTGTTTGCCGTTTTCAGCGGCTCGGGCCAGCGCCTTGACGATGCTGGAATCGCCGCTGGTGCGGTACAGCGTCTGCTTGATGGCAAGCACGGAGGGATCATCCGCCGCGACTTCGATGAACTCGACAATGGAGCTGAAGGAATCGTAGGGATGATGGAAGAAGATATCCCGCTCACGGATGCGTGCGAAAATGTTGTGATCCCCTCGCAACTCCTCGACGATGCGCGGCGTGAACGGAGGATCCTTCAGTTTCTTGATGGGAAGTTTGACCAGATCCATGAAATCCGCGATGTTCAGCGGTCCGCGTATCGGGTAAACGTCGCGATCCTGCAGGTGCATGGCGCTCTGCAGCATGCGGCAAATCGGTTTCGGCATGTCGTGGTCGACTTCAAGGCGTACAACGGCACCCCAACGTCTGCGGCGGATCTGTTCCTCGATAGTCTTCAGAAGATCGGAAGCCTCGTCGTCCGCAATATCAAGATCGGCGTTGCGCGTGACACGAAAACGGTAGGAATCATGCACCTGCAGCCCGGGAAACAGCGCGTTGGCGTTGGCTGCGATGACCTCGCCGAGCAGCACGTAGTGATATCCCGTCTTTTTCACTGGAATGCTCACCAATCGCGGCACGACAGGGGGTACCTGCACCACCGCGATGCGTTCTTCACTGGTTATCGAATCGAAAACCGTGATGATGAGATTCAACGAGCGGTTGAGGAGATGCGGGAACGGATGTCCGGGATCGATGGCGAGCGGCGAAAGGACGGGAAAAACGTGCTCCATGAAATAGCGCTCGCACCACCGGCGGCTCTCTTCGTCGAGTGCCGCATAGGTATGCAGATGCACATCCTCGCTCCCGAGCCCGGGAAGAATATCCTCGAGAAAACAGTTCGCCATGGCGTCGTTCATGCGGCAGACACTGTCGCGAATGGCGTCGATCGTCTCCTCGGGCATCATACCGTCGGGAGGGAGATCCGTGACGCCCAGTTCGATCTGCTGCTTGAGACCCGCCACACGGATCATGTAGAATTCATCGAGATTCGACGACGTAATGCAGAGAAACTTCAGGCGTTCGAGCAGGGGGAGGTCGGGATGCAATGCCTCGTTGAGCACGCGCCAGTTGAAATCCAACCAGGAGAGTTCCCGATTGAAATACACGTCCGGCGCATAGAGATCGTAGGCGGGCAGCCCATCGCCCTCCGGAGCGATATGCCGCTCTTCCTGCGTCCTGTCCGCCGTGGCTTCATCCTGTGCCCGTGCGTGAAGATGATGGATCGTCGTGTGTACTGCGTCACTCATACAGAATCTGCCCTGTTGTCCGCGGAAAAAACGTACGGAACGGAAAACGGTAAAGTACGAAAAAATCCGCTCCGCGTCAGCCGGCACCACGATGCATGCGTTGCTTTTTCGCCCGAATGTGACGATTTTTGTGGGATTGCGGAGAATATTCACATTTTCGTCCATCAATACGTAGAAACATGCTCGTCCATCAATGCACGATACAGGAACCGGTATCCTACTCGGGAACCGGACTGCACACCGGTGCGCAGTGCACCATCACTTTCAAACCCGCACCGGAAAACTACGGTATCCGCTTCGTGCGCACCGACCTGGGCGGCAATCCGGAAATTCCCGCCATCGTCGACTACGTGGTGGACGTCTCCCGCGGGACCACACTCGGACACGGAGACATCAAAGTATTCACCGTGGAACATGTGCTCGCCGCGGTGGCGGGATTGCAGATCGACAACCTGATCATCGAGATTGACGGCATCGAGCCGCCGGTGGGCGACGGCAGCGCCATGCCCTTCGTCGAGGCCCTGCAGCGCGCTGGGATTCAGAAACAGGAAGCACCGAAGGATTACCTGATCATCGACCGGACGATTCAGTTCTCCAATCCCGAAAAGGAAATCGACATCGTGGCATTGCCGCTGGACGATTTCCGCATGACGGTCATGGTGGATTACAAGAATCCTGCACTCGGCAGTCAGCACACCGGCATGTTCAGCCTTGACGAATTCGTGTCGGAATTTGCGTCATCCCGCACATTCTGTTTCCTCACCGAGGTGGAGCAGTTGCATGACGCCGGATTGATCAAGGGGGGCAGTCTGGACAATGCCGTGGTGATCGTCGACCGCGAGGTGCACGAAGGCGATCTCGAGGCAATCGGGAAAAAACTCAGCCTCGACCAGAGCATGCGTCTCAACGACCACGGTTTCCTCAACGACATCACATTGCGCTACAGGAACGAGCCATCTCGCCACAAGCTGCTCGATCTGCTCGGCGATCTCACGCTGGTCGGCGTGCCGCTCAAGGCGCAGATTCTCGCCGCGCGCCCGGGCCACGCAAGCAACGTGGAATTCGCGAAGATGATCCGCAAGCTCTACCTCGAGAAGCGACTGGTGAAGAAGTACCAGCACGAGAAGAAACAGGGAGTCGTATTCGACATCAATGCGGTCATGGAGATTCTCCCTCACCGCTATCCCTTCCTGCTGGTGGAC
>JAFGKR010000108.1 GCA_016928515.1 Bacteroidota bacterium
ATGCCGCGGTCGGCGGCTACGATCGCGGTCTCGACGGGTACGATGTGGTGGAATGGATTGCGCAGCAGTCCTGGTGCAACGGCAAGGTGGCGACGTACGGGGGATCGGCACTCGGCGTCATCCAGTTTCAAACGGCACGCCATCAACCGCCGCACCTCGTCTGTGCGGTGCCGATGATCGCCGAATATCGCAATGAATATTCGAACTACTACTTTGGTGGCGTCCTTCGCCGTGAGCACGTGGTATCGATGGAGCGCCTGGGTTTCGTCACGGTCGACCTGATCACAAGCCGGCCCGTGGAGGATGCCTACTGGGATTTCATCCGGGATCGGAACGACTATCCCGAGGATATCTCCGTGCCGCTGCTCATGGTCAGCGGCTGGTTCGATCATTATCCATCGGACATCCTCCGCGCATTCAGGGATCTGCGCGCTCGCAGCGATCCGCGTGTGCGCGCGGCACACAAACTCGTCATGGGACCATGGACGCACAGTGGAGTGGACCGCGAGAAGCAGGGGGAATTGACATTCCCCGATTCGGACGGCATTGCACGCGATGCGGCGCTGCGATTTTTCGATTACCATCTCAACGGAGCGAAAAACGGGTGGCCCCTGGAACCGGTGATCCGCTATTACGAGATGGGCCGGAATCAATGGCGGGATGCGGAAGACTGGGCGGCGCTCGGGAGTGCAGAGTTTTCGATGTATCTGCATGACGACGGCAGGTTGGATCCGATCCCGGCGCCGATCCCTGTCACCGGCCGCACAGTGACATACGATCCCCGCAACCCCTCGCCCTCACATGGTGCTGCGCGTTTTGATCCCTTCAATCCGTCCGTCGTCGCCGGTCCATTGGACATCCGTACGACCGTCGAAAACCGTGATGACGTACTGGTCTATTCGAGTGATCCCCTGTCGGAAGCGCTGTCCGTCACCGGCGGTATTCGGTTCGAATGCAGCTTCAGCGCTGACCGGCTCGACACGGATATTGCCGTCCGTCTCTGCGATGTCTATCCCGACGGGAGGTCCATCATCCTCACTGACGGAATTCACCGCGCCCGTTTCCGGAACGGCACGGACAGGGAGGTACTCCTGGTACCAAACGGAAGGACCTCCCTGACCGTCACGCTGGAAGACATCGCACATACCTTCCTTCCGGGGCACCGCATCCGGCTCGTGATCAGCGGCTCTGACTATCCACGTTTCGACCTCAATCCCAACGACGGAACGACGTTGTATGAAGACGCCGACACGCTGGTCGCCTCCATCACCGTGTTCTCCGGGGGGGCCGGTTCCTCCCGTCTGGTGATGGAGGGTCCGACGGCCACATCCGTTTCTTCCGACGTGGAGACGGTGTCCGGTCTTTGCATCCATTCCATATCACCGCAACCATACGTTCGAAGCAGTTCCCCCGGGATCACCATCGCATATTCCGCATCACCATCCACCGGCAGCAGTGTGGAGGTAACAATATGTGACATGCTCGGTCGTCCTCTCCGCACCCTTCCGGCATCGACGGGAAATCGTCGCTCCATCGTGTGGGACGGCAGGACGCACGACGGCAGTATCGCGGCACCGGGGGTCTATCTCCTCGTGCTCCGGCAGGGAGCTTCGCAACTGGTCCAACCCGTCGTCCTGCTGCAATGAATCTGCTCGCCGGAATCATTCCATGGGGGACACTTGTTCTGTATGGATGGATTCAATGAGTGTAACAAAAGACGATGCCCTGCGCGACCCTCTGATCGCGAATCCCCCGCAAGACACCGAGGGACCGTTCACCACGGTTGTGCGTCGAACCGTCCGACGGGGCAAGGAAGAGGCGTTCGAGCAGTGGCTGAAAGGGATCATGAAGGATGCGATGACGTTCGAGGGACATCTCGGCGTCGGACTCATCCGTCCTTCCAGAAAATCCCATCCCGAATACATCATCGTTTTTCGATTTGATACATACGAGCATCTCATGGCATGGGAGACCTCCGCCGTGCGACGTACATGGGTTGAACGTGTGCAGCCGCTGATCACCGGTGAGACATATGTGCAGCGGCATACAGGGCTCGAATACTGGTTTACCGTCCCCGATCATCCCGGCAGCGCCCCGCCGCCGCGCATCAAGATGGCGTTCGTCACCTGGCTCGCGCTTTTTCCGCTGGTGATCGTTCTCCCTCCCCTGCTGCAGCACTTTCTTGCCTTCCTCCCCGGCTGGGGACAGATCATGATCATCGCCGCGGTGATGGTACTGGTGATGACGTATATTGTCATGCCGCAGATGACACGCCTGTTCTCCCGCTGGCTGTACAGGGATAACCGCTGATTTCCGCAGGCCATCCTCTGGCATGGTTGCGATCGGGAACAATCGAGTATAGAAACAGCCATGAGGCAGTAGCGGATCTGGCTTCCCTCCCCCGGGTATCGTATCTTGGGCGCAGAACCGTTTCCCATCTGCGAAACCATTATGATGCCATCATTCCCATCCCCGATTGCTCATGCGTTGCGTGCGAACGACTCTGCGCCGGATCAATCGTATTCCGCTTCTCGCGAATTCATCACGCGATTCAATACGGCACTGGCACTCGGTGCTCTCCTGCTCATGCTCCTGCTTCCTTCACGGACGCTGCAGGGACAAACCGTTGATGTCGCGATCACCGGTACAACAGTCATCCACACGCATGAGCGCAGCGTGCTCGAGGATGCGACCGTCCTGATACACAACGGCGAGATCACATGGGTGGGACCCGCCGCGGAGGCGCGAATTCCGAAAAACTGTCACATCGTCAACGGCAGCGGCAAGTACCTGATTCCCGGACTTGTGGATGGACACATTCATTTCTTTCAGTCCGGGGGACTGTACACCCGGCCCGATGCGATCGATCTCCGGAATCGTGTCCCCTATCAGCAGGACCAGGAGTGGATTCGCGGGAACATCGATGACGTTTTCCGGCGCTACCTGCGTTGCGGCATCACCACGGTCATTGACGTCGGCGGACCGATGTGGAATTTCGACGTACGTGCATCCGCGAGGAAATCCGTGACGGCACCGCGTGTGTATCTCACCGGACCACTGATTGCGTCCTATCAACCGGAAGCGCTCACGACGGACGATCCGCCCATCATCCGGGTGAATTCGCCGGAGGAAGCACGTGCGCTGGTGCGGAAGGAAGCCGAGAGCGAACCCGATTTCATCAAGGTCTGGTACGTCGTCTCGAAAAAGCTTTCTCTCGGCCGGGAGGAGTTTTATCCCACGATGGAAGCGATCGTGGATGAAAGCCGGAAGGCGGGTCTGCCCGTGTGGGTGCACGCAACGGAGCTGGAAACCGCCCGTGCCGCAGTGCAGGCGGGCGCGGATGTGCTCGTCCATGACATCACCGATACGGAAGTGGATGAGGCATTTCTCGCTCTCGCACGGGAACGCGGCGTGATCGTGATGCCGACACTGTGGGTATTTCAGTCATACAACCTGGTCTTCGCCGGGCAGTTCGAGCCGACGGCGGAGGAACTGGGCCTTGCCCACCCGACGATACTGGGATCCCTGTTCGATATGCGGGAATTGAAGGAGGAGGATACTCCGGAACGTTTGCGTGGACTGCGGGAGCGCACCGACCTGCACAAGCCACAGGATGTTCTGCTGCGAAATGTCCGGAAGATGCACGGCGCGGGGATTCGCATCGCGGCAGGTACGGATGCCGGGAATATCGGTGTGCTGCACGGTCCGTCATTGTTCCGTGAACTGCAGCTCATGCATGCGGCGGGAATGGACGCGCATGACATCCTTATCTCGGCTACCCTGAATGGCGCCGCCCTCCTGGGAAGGGAGAAACAAATCGGCTCCATCGAACGAGAAAAAATCGCGGACCTTGTGCTGCTGAACAGCAATCCGCTTGACGATATCGGGAATATTTCGGACATCGCTCTGGTCGTGAAGGGAGGAACGGTCATCCATCCCGATACGCTGATCACGCCTTCCCCCGAAAACGTGGCACAGATGCAACTCAACGCCTACAATGCAACCAACCTGGAGGCATTTCTTTCCGTGTACAGTCCGGATGTCGAGGTCTTCACTTTTCCCGACACTCCGATATACACCGGCATCGAGGAGATGCGTCGGGTTTATCAGGAGTTCTTCGCGTTCGCCCCGGATGTGCATTGCCGACTGGTCAACCGGATCACTTACGAAAACATGGTCATGGACCGCGAGATCGTGACCGGTGTCCCCGGCAAGGAGACCGTGGAAGCCGTCGCAATCTATGAAATCGATGAGGGATTGATCCGAAAGGTCTGGTTTATTCAGTAAGCAGATACGAATCGCCGTTTCCACCTGGCGTCTGCCATTGTTCGACGCAACGCTGCTTCCGTGTGACCGAAAACCGCTTCTGCGAGGTGGTGAACTGCTGCTCC
>JAFGKR010000109.1 GCA_016928515.1 Bacteroidota bacterium
CGAACTTCATGAAATACTCCGAAAGATTGTTCAAAACAGCATCATCTGTTGTACGGAACAACATCATAAAAGATACGAGGAAATCGGGTAAAATCCTGCCCAAAAAATCGGTAACAAATCACATCTGATCCCCTGTGGCGGCGAGCCAATGACTCACGGGTGCACTGATTGGGACTGTGCGCAAAGAGCAGAAAGCAGCGCATCGGCAACACCCTGCTCTCCGCTCTCTGCTCTCCGCCCGTCGTTCTCCGCTCTTTGCTCTCGATTTTTTTCGGTGCTTTATTCCCCGAGCGGATTGGCGGAATACATCTCGACTTCCTCTTCATCATACCCCAGCGCCTTCCAGTCAAGGACACTGTTTTCGGAATGGCAGCTCTGACAGGTCAAAGCGCCCTGTCGCCGAACGGCATGGCTGATCTCCATCGATGCGTCGTTCGGAATCCAGCGAGCCTCCACCTTTCCCTTTTTCATCTGTCGGACATCCTCGTACGGACCGGTATTCCAACCGGTTATCTGCGTACCGCTGCCATCGTCCATGTAGCGCATGAATTGATCCATCATGTAGTACTTGAACATCGTGCCGTACATCATCTCCATCATGCTCTTCTCCATTTCCTTCGCTGCCGCGGCGGACGGATCACCCGTCCGGTAGTAGGTCGGGAGGTTGTACGGGACGAACATACCTCCGAAGGGGCCCATATTCTGAAGATCGATATGCTGCCTGCCGTTGAATACCTTCATTGCATAGAGCTTGCTGGGGCGCTTCTTCGCGATGGGACGCATCACGCTCTCGTACCAATTCGCGTAATCGAAATCCCGGTACTCCGGCCATGTATGCGTCGGTTTGTAGAAGCGGTACCGATCCTTCCCGTTGGGATTGTCGCCGATGGGATTCCCCAGGAAGGTCGCATCCCCGTTCCACCACACATAGGTGATGGCGGACTTCGGCTGAGTGTGCTTCTCGATGTCCGTATACACGTTGATACCGGGATGCTCTTCGTACATCGGCGTGTCGAAATCGCGCATGGTGGCATTGTCCTCCTGCAGAGAAGGAATATGACAGGTCACACAGGCGATCTTCTCCGAATGTGCATTGAGGAAATCCGCGATTTCAGCATTTTCGGTATGCGGTTCCCCGGTGTGACACGACGCACAGGCAATTTCTACTCCGGGAAGATCATTGGCCATCATTGTCGTGGTATGTGTCCCTTTCGCGATATAGTGACCTTCGGTGACGTGGCAGTCCGTGCAGTTGAGTCCGGCAGCCGCATGCACGTCCCAGCTCGGAGAGAACGGAGTTCCGCGTTTCGAGCCCGGGTGCAGGACACGCGGTCGTTCGCGACCGGTGTTCAGCAGACTCTGAAAATATGATGGATCCGCTTCGTCAATATAGATGTCACCTCCGAAGTTGTGCTGATGACAGCGAAGACAGGTCTGTGACGTTGTCGTGGTTACTGACAGGGCTGCACGCATGCTGCGATCCATGTCCCATCGTTTGCGACCGTTGTCATCGACCACTACCTGCTTGCGATTCATGTCGTAGCCCTGGGAGTGGCAGATGAGACAGTCGACGGCATCTTTCTCCTCCTGCGTGGTGACATACCCGGGCATCATCTCTCCGAGCGGCGCCTGATACTGTCCGCCAATATGACACTGGCCACAGCCTTCGGAGAGCGTATCGCCGTGTTCGGTAACGACGATCTCCGCCCATGCCGTCATGGCGAACGAGCCGGGCTTGGGACAGGGTCTGTTGATCTTGCCCATCGGGAAATTATCGGCGAGCTCACCATTGAAGCCGTAAACGTTGGGATGCTTTTCTGTGAAGAAGCGATAATGCGCGGAGGTCAGGAGGTTGTTCATGAGATCGAGTGTCTTCTCTTTCCCGCTGTGCGCATCCTCCACCGTGATTTCCTCATGGCAGCTGAGACAGGTTTTCGGTCCCTCATATGCGGTGATGCCGGCGTCACGAAAGATGGCGACGTGCGGAAAATCCATCGCGAATTCCGCCTCGAGTTCCCCGGCGATCCTGTCGAATTCCCTCTGACTGACGCGTTCGACAGCGAATGCGATCTCTCCCGGACGGCTGTCCGCCGGCATCATGAAGTTGATCAACGCCGAGCGGTTGGTCCACCCGAGAACGGCGACGAGAGGGATGACGATGAGCAGAGTCAGGAAAAAACTGCGTATCCGTTTTGACATGTGTGCTCCGTATTTCGGAATGTTTTACTGTTTCTGTCCGGCTTTTAATCAGACAAGCCGGTCCTGAGATCCTTGATAGGATGCATGCCAATGGGGGAGGATTCAGGATTGGGAAAAATTCCTGATGTTCCACGGAAGCTTCAGGCGAGACGAAAGACGTCCACCGGTGTAGACGTTCCTTTCAGGTGCATTGCACCGAGGTATTCCGCGTCCTTTTCGCGTATTCCGGAAAGATCCATCGTGCGGCGGGAGAGCAGGATAGAGGATTGAAACTGCTTGTTCAACTGCTCGATCCGGGAAGCGAGAATCACCGTTGTACCCGTAATGGAGTACTGTTTCCGCTCCCCGGAACCGATATTCCCGGTGAGTGCGGGACCGCTGTGAATGCCGATTCCTATGCGCGTGGCCGGAATCCTCCCCTCCTCGACGAGATGCGCAATCGCATCGAGGATCTCCCGCGCACTGTCCACCGCTTCCGATGCGTGCCGCGCATTCTCCAGCGGTGCTCCGAAGGTGGTCATGAAACCATCTCCCAGGAATTGGTTGATGATCCCTCCATGTCGGCTCACGATACGTATCAGCTCTTCGAACAGGGTGTTGAGATATGACACGACCTGCTCCGGAGTGTGCCGATCCGCGAAGGGGGTGAATTCACGGATGTCGAGAAACATGACCGTCAACTCTCGCACCATGCCGGCCCCATGATCTGGATGCTCCAGCAGTACCCGTGCGACGGGCTCGGAGACTTGCTGACCGAAGAGATCGATCACTGCGTTCCGCTCGTGAATGCTCTTCACACTGCGAACGATTTTCCGTCGTATCAGCTGTGCGATCACACCGGCGGCAGCCCCTGCACCGGCAAGCATCAGAGCGCGCGCGATGTACAGCGCCGTTGTCCCGAACAGTGGAGCGGAAACTGTCGCACCGCCGTCCTGAAGAAACCAGAGTGCCAGAAGAATATATTCGCAGGCCGCGACCGCACCAGTGAAAAAACTCAGGGTGAAATCAAGACGCAAAATCGAAAGAATGATAAAAATGAAATACAGAGCGACGACCGGTGATATCAGCGCATGCAGCGGTGATGTCATCCCCGAGAGAATGAGAATCCCGATGGAAGGAATGCTGACCTCCACCGTGGCATTCACATAGCGAACCGGTTCGGGAATGCTTTTCCCCTGCCGTATTCGCATGCTCAGAACCTGTTGGAGAAGAAACTCATAGACGGAGGCGGCAAGGATCAGTCCGATGAGACGATAGCGGACATCCCCGCTCCCGAACACGGCATCATAATCCTCCGGAAGCAGGCTGCTCAGGAGCAGGAACAGCAGAACCGCGGCGAAGAAGAGCACGGACAGCATGCGCGCACGCAATCGCTCACTGACTATCGTTTCACTGCGCAACTGCGCTTCGATATCCGCTGCGGGATTCATTTTTTCTTCCGTTGTCCTCTCGTGCCTGAGGTTCTTTCTTTCCCGGATCGCGATATTCCTCCGGGAATCTTCCCCGTTGCGTGCCGCACATCGGTAGCGTAGGAGCGTTCGCTACCCGTTTTCCCGTCTCTCCCGGCAAGTATCTCCTTCTGCCTTCGCTTGCCGCGCAGTCCGCGTTCCACGCTAAGCGGTTTCCCCGTGAACGGATCCAGACCGGTGTGATACATGACACTCGCCCAGGTACCCGGGGTGGGCGTAAATATTTGCACCTGTTCGGGTTCAACGGCGAGTTCTCCTGCGGCAAACTCGCGCAGTGCCAGCATGTGCCTTTCCTCGCTCCCGGGATACGCCGCGATGAAATAATACGACAGGAACTGCCTTTTCCCGAAACGCCTGCTCAGTGTGAAAAACCGTTCACGGAAATCCAGCAATGCCTCCGTCCCCCCCTTCCCCATCAACGACAGTACGGCGGGATCACTGTGGTCGGGGGCCAGCTTCAGGCGACCGGAGACGTGATGGCCGACGAGCTCCTCCATGAACTGCATGCCACATCGCGTGTCATCCATGACAAGATCGTGACGGATACCGCTGGCTACAAAGACATGCCGTATCCCGGGGAGCGTGCGGAGCCTGTGCAACAGATCAGTATACCGGCTGTGATCGACGGGGAGCTGCCGGCAGAGTTCCGGGAAGACGCAGCGCTTGTCCGTGCAGGCACCCTTGCTGATTTTCTTCTCACATTCATAGCCATACATATTCGCCGTTGGTCCGCCAACGTCCGGTATGATGCCCTTGAATGCGGGGTGCTTCCCGAATCCTGCCGCTTCAGCAAGGATGGATTCCTCACTCCGCCAGCGAACACGGCGTCCTTCATGCACAGCTATCGCACAAAAATTGCATTCCCCGTAGCAGCCCCGGTGGGTCTGCAGAGAAAACTGGATGGTATCCAGCGCGCGGATCTCTCCTTCTCTCTTCGCTATGGGATGGGCATCCCGCGCAAAGGGCAAGGCATGGACCGCGTCCAGTTCTTCCTGGGTTTCAAAGGGCTGTGGTGGATGCTGCAACAACCAGCGATCCCCGTGCTGTTGTGCCAGCGGTCGCGCCGTCACCGGATCGGTGTTGTCGTAAAACAGTCGAAACATACGCAGAAATGCGGTGTGGTCCTGCGCACATTCATCATATGCAGGCAGGATAAGTGCATCCTCGGGAACCGTCCGCGAGATCACACAGGTCCCGCGCACTGCGTCGGGTGCGGCGCCGTCATTCAGGAGATTCGCGATCTCCAGAATTGCGCGCTCCCCCATGCCGTACACCAGAATATCGGCTTTTGCGTCGAATAGAATGGAACGCCGGATGCGATCCGTCCAATAATCATAGTGTGCAACCCGTCTCAGGCTGGCCTCGAGGCCGCCGAGCACGATTGGAACGGTGTTCTTGTAAAAGCGCCGAATGAGATTGCTGTACGCGATGCCGGCCCGGTCGGGACGCCGAGTGTTTTTCCCCCCGGGAGTGTAATCGTCCGTGCGACGCGGTTTCTGCAGTGCGGTGTAATTGGCCACCATCGAATCGACACTGCCCGCCGTCACACCCCAGAACAACCGCGGCTCACCAAGGCGTAGAATATCGCTATCGGTATTCCAGTCCGGTTGCGCGATCACACCCACGCGGTACCCTGCGCGTTCGAGCACACGGCCGATGAGCGCAACACCGATCTGTGGGGCGTCGATGTAAGCATCTCCCGTGACGAGAATAACGTCGAGCTGCTCCCAGCCCCGGGAGCGCATTTCAGCACGGGTTGTCGGAAGGAAGGGAATCGCAGGGTGGGACGACACGGCGCTTACTCTTCCTCGCACGGCTGCACACCGTACGAATGGAATTTCCCGATGATGCGCTTCATCTCCGCGTCGTCAAGGATGACGGGCTGCCCGATGGTGCGCGCCTGGTAATGGATGCGGGCAACCAGCTCGATTTCCTCAGCGACGGCGTAAGCGCGTTCGATGGTCGGACCGACGGCGAGGAGTCCGTGATTGGCGAGCAGGATCGCCTGGAATTCCGTTCCGAGCGCACGAACGGCATGTTCCGCCAGTTCAGGGGTGCCGTAGGTCGCGTATTGGGCAACCGGAACGTGCGTCCCGGCGAAACCGATGAGATAATGCACTGCGGGGATCTCCTCACGCAGACAGGCGAAAGTCGCTGCGTACGGAGAATGCGTGTGCACGATCGCCCGCACATCGCTTCTCTGCGCATAGACCGCCAGATGCATCGGGGCTTCGCTGGAAGGCAGCATCACGCCATCGACCGTTCGCCCGCTCATATCGACGACCGGTACATCCGCCGCCTGCATCCGTTCGTACAGTATACCGGTCGGACTGATGCACAAATGTTCCTCCCCCGGGATGCGTGCGCTGATATTTCCTCCCGAGCCGGTTGTGAGTCCCGCGCGCAGCATGGCGCGGCAGCAGTCGGCGATTTCCGCTCGCTCTTTCGCATATAGCATGAGAGTTCATCCTTCGATTATCCTGGGTTCCGACGCTTCCGATTTGCCGGGACAGAGGCTCTTCCGGTCAACGCTTCAATGTACGAAAAAGCACTACGCGGCGCAGAGTAGCGGATTTTGCATTCCACGATGTTATCGTATATTACCGTATTCGAACACATTGCTGAGTGATGAACCAACAGGAGGTTTTTGTATGAGTCGATATGAGGAATTGCTTACGCTCGTCCAGTCGTTCGAGGACGATTTCCAGAAGTTCTACGAGAAGAAGAACAAATCCGCAGGCACGCGTCTTCGGAAGCACATGAACGAGCTGAAGAAGTACGCACAGGACGTTCGTACCGAAGTCCAGGCTATCAAGAAAAGCGAAGAAGAGGGCTGAACGACGATGCGGAACGCATGACGACCGCGCGTGCGCTCTCCTTCCCGGCGTATGTTCATTGTAAGCACACCGTCTTTTCTCATGGATGGTGTGCTTTTCTTCATCGATATGCAGACACGTTTCCGCTATAGTGTATATCTTTTTTGTCTGCTTTCCGTCACGCTTCCCGCGCAGGAGGTGTACCGGACGCTGCACCGTGATGCCGTCGTCGTGGACGGACATAGCGACGTGTTGGGCCGCGTGATGTCCGGGGAAAGCATAGAATCGTGGACCACCAGTGGCCACTCGGATCTGCCGCGGTTCCGAGCGGGCGGTCTCGACGCGCAGGTCTTTGCGGTCTGGGTGCCTTCTCGTGAACGCGGAGAACGCGCCTGGCGATTCGCGCTCGCGGAAATCGATTCCCTGCATGCCATAGCCGAACGCAATCCCGATCGGTTACGTATCGTCACGGACGCGCAGCAACTCAGGGAGGCTGTGATCACGGGACGCATCGCGGGCATCATCGGCCTGGAGGGAGGACGGTGTATCGACGGGCGCCGGGATCGCATCCTGCAACTGTACCAACGCGGGTTGCGCAGTTTCGGTCTGACCTGGAATTACAGTTCCGACTGGGCCACCTGCTCGAAGGATGAAGCATCGGGAAAGGTCCGCGGCGGTCTCTCGGCGAAGGGAAAACAGTTCGTCGCTCTGCTCGACTCGCTTGGCGTTCTCATCGACGTATCACATCTCGGCGAACGCTCGTTCCGTGATGTTCTGTCCGTGACACGTCATCCCCTCATCGCTTCCCATTCCGCCTGCACGGCACTGCGCAAGCATCATCGCAACCTCACCGATGCGCAATTGACGGCACTGGCGCGCGGAGGAGGTGTGGTCATGATCAATTTCTATCCCGGTTTTCTCACCGGAGGTTTGAATACGACCCGCATCGCTGAGATGCGACGACTGCATGAACGCCATACAAAGTTCAAAGTTCAATACCCCGATCGTGGTCCCTCGTACGCTGCCGCGACTGACCATCTCATGGAGGAGGCACGCAAGGCGAAGCTTCCCACGATTCACACAATTGTCGATCATATCGACCATGCGGTCACCGTTGCGGGCATCGATCATGTCGGACTCGGATCGGATTTCGACGGAATTTCGCTCACGCCCATCGGCATGCAGGACGTCACGGATCTCCCCCTTCTGACGCGTATTCTCCGGCAGCGGGGATATGATGATCTTTCCATCAGAAAGATTCTCGGAAATAATTTTCTGCGGGTGTTTGAAAAAGTGACGAGTCACGATGAATGACGGATTCAATTCTCCCGTGGATCACTCGCGGTGCTCCCCGGCAAGTTCCGCTTCGAACACAACAGCGAGCAAGAAGGATGGAATGCAATCCATCCTGCATTCATGCTGCTCCGACCGGTCGCTTTTGTGTTTCGGGATCTTTTGACATCTTTGTAAATCCATCTTTCTTGAGTGAGATTCAACACGGATACAGACATCATTATATCGAAGAGGAACGGCGCATGAAAATCCATGAGTATCAGGGAAAGGAAATCCTGAGAAGCTTCAACGTCCCGACGCCGAAGGGCGGTGTCGCCACGACACCCCGGCAGGCAGTTGCGGTGGCGGAAAAGCTCGGAGGGAAGGTATGGGTGGTGAAATCCCAGATTCACGCAGGCGGTCGGGGCAAGGGACAGATCCTTGACCCGAAGACGCGGGAACTGGTGCTTGACGGTGGAGTGAAAGTCGCGAAATCGCTCAAGCAGGTCGAGGAATTTGCGGGGAAGATGCTCAAGAATCTGCTCGTCACCATTCAGACGGGCGAGGAAGGAAAAATCGTTCGCCGTGTACTCATCGAACAGGGCGTCAACATCGAGAAGGAATTCTATGCAGGCATGCTGCTCGATCGCTCGCAGTCTCAGAACGTGATGATGGTCTCCACCGAGGGAGGTATGGAGATTGAAAAGGTTGCCGCTGAAACGCCAGAGAAAATCCTCAAAGTCGTTATCGACCCGAAGGTCGGCTTCCAGGCGTACCAGGCACGTGAACTGGCGTTCGGGCTCGGCCTCCAGGGAACGGCGTTCAAGAACGGTGTGACATTCCTCATGGCACTCGCCAACGCCTATGAGCGCACGGATGCCAGCCTCTTTGAAATCAATCCGCTTGTCCTCACGAAAGAGGGTGATGTCCTTGCGCTTGATGCCAAGGTGAACCTGGACGACAATGCGCTGTTCCGTCATCCCGGTTTCCTCAAGCTCCGCGACAAGAGCGAGGAAGATCCCCTCGAGGTCAAGGCCACTGCATTCAATCTCAACTATATCAAACTCGACGGCAATGTCGGCTGTATGGTGAATGGAGCCGGTCTGGCCATGGCAACGATGGACATCATCAAGCTCGCGGGCGGTGAACCGGCAAATTTCCTCGATGTCGGTGGTGGTGCCAGCGCGGAGACAACCGAGCAGGGATTCCGCATCATTCTGGGCGACAAACACGTAAAGGCGATTCTGATCAATATTTTCGGTGGCATCGTTCGCTGCGACCGCATCGCCAACGGCGTCGTGCAGGCAGCACGCAACATTCACATAACCGTGCCGATCGTCGTCCGCCTCGCCGGGACCAACGCGGAGGAAGCGGCGGAAATTCTCGAAAAATCCGGGATCAATTTCCTCGTCGCGCACTCCTTCAAGGAAGCAGCCGAAAAGGTAACCAAGGCCATCGCCGCCTGAAATACACTCCGCTTTTCACCTTATTCGGGGTTGCTCCTTTCCGGACAACCCCGTTTCCTTTCAAAGATTTAATCCCTCCGGACTTGCCGTCAATCGTTCACAATACGTAGGTTGGGGATATCTGTCTTGTCTCCCCTACGCGGATGCTCCATGAAATTCCTTCCTCTCCTCATCGCGCTCCTCCTTCTCCCTTCTCCAGCGTTTTCGCAGATCGGCTGGTTTCAACAGCATGAAGGTGGTGAGGATATACTCTTCGCCATTGATCTTCTGGATGAGAACGTCGTCACCGCTGTCGGGGAAAACGGACTGATCCTGCATTCCACTGATGGAGGATCGAATTGGCGGGAGATCCCTTCCGGAACGACACAGGTTCTGCGACGCATCCGCTGGCACTCACCGTCACTCGGTGTCATTCTCGGCAACAGTGGTACCGCGCTGAAGTCAACGGATGCGGGACAGAGCTGGACTTCCCTCAACACAGGAACCAGCAAAACACTCCTTGATATTCACTTCTTCGACAACCGGACATGGATACTCATCGGACAGGCCGCGCAGGTACTGAACACCACTGATGGAGGTGCGACGTTCAGTGATGACGGATCCGGCACGAACAATTACAATGAGATCGCCATTTACGGGGATTTTGGCGTCCTCGTCGGGAACAAGGGAACGATCCGCGTGACGCGAGACGGAGGAAAGAAATGGCGATCGTCGACAAGCCCGATAGATCTCGAACTGACCAGCGTCTCCATCGGTGACGACAGCACGGCTGTTATCGTCGGCGTCAACGGCTCCATCCTTCGCAGCAGCAATCGTGGAGAGGAATGGGAGGAGATATACACTTCCGTCCCGATCTCAAATTATCGCTTGAGCGCCGTACAGCATCTGACACGTGACCATGTGGTCTTCGCCGGGTACGGGGGATTGGTTTTCGAATCTTCCGACGCCGGTGTCACCTGGATTCCGCAGGAAAGCAACACACATCTCAACATCGAGGGCATGGCCTTCACCAACAGCAGAATCGGGAACACTGCCGGATGGAATCGCAGCATCATGCGTACGAAAACCGGCGGAACCTTGTCCGTCACACGCACAGCCGATCCGCAGCCGACCGCTCTTCAGATCTCCACTGCCTGGCCGAATCCGCTTTCCCGGTCAATGCACCGTGTCGCCAACGTCTCGCTTCAGCTCCCCGCTTCCGGGCAGGTGACGCTGCGGGTGCATGATCTTCTGGGGCGCCACCGTACCACGATTCTGTCACGCATGATGGATGCCGGATCCTATACCATCGACTGGAGCGCACAGGGACTGGAAAAGGGCGTGTATCTGTGCCGTCTTTCCTTCCTCGGGAAGACCCGGGTCAGCAAATTCACCGTCGTCGACTGATCATCGATTCATTCTCACCGGAGATTCCGATGAAGCCACGCAGCAGTCGTGTCGAGAACGAAGCGAAACGACTCCGTGACTCCCTCGAACGGATGCCGCACACCGAAGGTGTGATCGGTGTTCGGGATGGCATGGAAAGTCGCCAGGCCTGCCGGTGCAGCTTTCACAATCCTCTTTCCTTCCTCGATCGGAACGGAGACGTCCTGTTCCCCATGGACGGCAAGCAGAGGTACGGTAAGACGTGACCCCGCAGCGGGAATATCGAAGCGCGTGACGTTTTTTTCCATATCATCCAGCATCACGACGTCCATCGGCATCGTCTGGCCCGTGCGTACATTCTGAATTTCCATGCGTCCGCGTTGTCGCCAGACCTGCCGGGTTTTCTTCCCCCAGCGCATGAAGTCCGCAACACCCGCCCATGATACCACCCCGCGGATACGGTGGTCCTCAGCCGCTTTGACTACGGCCACTCCACCCCCGAGAGAATGCCCGATGACCGCTATCCGTGTGCGGTCGACATCGCTCTCTATGATATCCCCATTTTCGATGGCGTCGAGAATGTCCCCGAGATCTTCGAGTTCCCTGCTGATGGTATTTCGCGCGAAGCGGTGGAGGGCGGTGAAGTTCATGAAATCCTCTTCCACCCCGTTGAGAGAAAAGTTGAAACGCAGAGCGGTGATTCCCTTCAGAGCAAGGTGTTCAGCTGCGCACGGAAAACCACCCCAGTCCTTGAAACCCTTGAAGCCGTGGCAGATGATGGCGACCGGAGAGTCGGCGGGATTTTCGGGCAGGTGGATATCCCCGCGGAGGAGATCTCTGTAGCGGTTGACAATGCGGAAGGGAATACTCATGGGGTTACGCTTTCTGTCGGCTGTTTTCTATCTTGTCCAACAAGGTATCGCCAATTGCCGGTTTCGCACAAATGTCACTCCCTATTCCCGCCCATGCCGCTCTCGTTCACGACTGGCTCACAGGCATGCGCGGTGGGGAAAAATGCCTCGAAGTGCTGTGTGAACTCCTTCCAGACGCGCCCATCCATACGCTTGTCGCTTTTCCTGAACGTGTAAGCGAGGTCATTCGCCGGCACGAGATCCGCACAAGCTTCCTGCAGAAGTTTCCGAATGTGGAGCAGCGCTACCGTCACTATCTCCCCTTCTTCCCCCGGGCGATCGAATCCTTCGACATGCAGGAATTCGATCTCGTCGTTTCGTCTTCTCACGCTGTGGCGAAGGGGATTCGACCTGCACCGCATGCGCTGCATATCAGCTACGTGCACACCCCGATGCGCTACGTCTGGGACATGTTCGACCAGTATTTCAGCCGTTCCACAGTCGGTGGGCTGCAACTGGCGGTTGTCCGTCTTGTCGCAGCCCGGTTGCGGAAGTGGGATGTTCGTACGGTGCCGCGTGTGCACCATTTCATTGCGAATTCCGCTTATGTTGCGGAACGGATACGGCGAATCTATGGACGCGAAGCCGCAGTCATTCATCCTCCGGTCGATACCGGCCGTTTCCGCATGTCGACACAGGATGATGGCAGCTATCTCGTGCTTTCTGCGCTCGTCCCGTACAAACGTGTGGATCTTGCCATCACCGCTGCGAACCGCCTTTCCCTGCCGTTGCGCATCATCGGTGACGGACCCGAGCGTGCACGACTGGAGGCGCTGGCGGGTCCGACCGTATCATTCGCGGGCTGGGTTGATGATCCCGAAATCGAACAGGCCTACGCGTCGTGTCGGGCTCTGCTGTTTCCGGGGGAGGAGGATTTCGGCATCGTTCCGGTCGAAGCAATGGCGTCGGGAAAGCCGGTCATCGCCTTCGGACGCGGCGGCGCGACGGAAACCGTGATAGAAGGACTGAGCGGAACACTCTTCCCCGATCAGACCGCGGAATCCCTTGCCGAAGCGATCGAACGTTTCGAACGCATGTCCTTCGCCGCCGCCGCCATCCGTGCGCATGCCGAGGGTTTCGATCGCACCATCTACGCGCAGCGCATGGGAGAGTTTATCGTGGAAAAATGGGAAAAGAGAGGACAGAGATGATCATACGGACATGCGGAGGAGAGTGATTATTCTTCCTGTCTCAGCGCATTCGCTCCGCTGACAATCTCCAGGATTTCCGTGGTAATGCTGGCCTGCCTGGCGCTGTTGTATTCCAGCTGCAGGTCATGTATGAGGTCCTTGGCATTTGTCGTGGCAGAATCCATTGCAGTCATCCGTGCTCCCTGTTCGGCGGCGTTTGATTCCAGAAATGTGCGGAAGAGCTGGAAATTCAGGTGTTTCGGGATCAGTTGTTCCATGAGTTCGACTTCGGAAGGCTCGTAAATATAGTCGACGAACTGATGGTACTTGCTCTCCGTTTCATCCGCTGTCTCCTCCGGGAGCGGCAGGAGCTGTTCGTCCCGGATACGCTGCTGAATGACGGATTTGAATTCATTGTAAATGATCTCCACACGATCGAACTCTCCGAGGAGATAGCGCTCGAGCACATCCTTCATGATGGTGGCAGCGTCAAGATACGTCGCGGAGTTGATCAGTCCGATATGCTTGTCGTGGATGTCGTAACCACGCTTGCTGAAATGAGTAAATCCTCTTCGTCCCACACACAACAGTTTCACCCTTCCCTGTTTATGGAGATCGCCGTACGCCTTGTGGATGCGCTGCGTGGCATGACGGATGATGTTCGTGTTGAACGCTCCGCAGAGTCCTCTATCAGCTGTCACGAGGATGAGCAGGACGCTCTCCACTTCCTCCCGCTGCATCATTACCGGAAGGGTTGAGCGATCCACGCGTGCGAGAAGATGCGCGATGAGATCCTGCATACGGTGCGCGTAGGGACGTGCCGAGATGATGGCATCCTGCGCGCGGCGCAGCTTTGCTGCTGCCACCATTTTCATGGCCTGGGTGATTTTGCTGGTATTTCGCACACCGCTGATACGGCTGCGGATCTCGCGAAGGTTTGCCATGGATTATGCTTCTTCGGTTTTCAGAGACAGCATGAATGAGGAGCCAAAATCCTTGAGAATGACGCTGAGTTTCTCCGTGAGTTCGTCACTGAGCTTCTTTTCGTCTGCGATGGCACTGAGCGTGTCGACATGCCGGGTACGCATGTGATCGAGGAATTCCTGCTCAAATCGATGCATTTCCTGCAGCGGAATCTCATCCGTGAAACCCTTGACCCCAGCGAAAATGGTCGCCACCTGCTCCTCGACGGGCATTGGCTGGTACTGCGGCTGTTTGAGCAATTCGAGCATATGCGCACCGCGGCGCAGCAATTGCTGGGTGGACTTGTCGAGGTCCGATCCGAATTTGGCAAAAGCTTCAAGTTCCCGGTACTGGGCGAGATCGAGACGCAATGCACCGGCAATCTGCTTCATGGCCTTGATCTGGGCACTACCGCCGACGCGGGAGACCGAAATACCGACATTGACGGCGGGGCGCTGACCTGCGTTGAACAGGCTCGATTCGAGATAGATCTGCCCGTCGGTGATGGAAATCACGTTGGTCGGGATATACGCGGAAACGTCCCCGGCCTGTGTTTCGATTATCGGAAGGGCGGTAAGACTGCCGCCGCCG
This sequence comes from Bacteroidota bacterium, assembly GCA_016928515.1. Classification (GTDB taxonomy): domain Bacteria; phylum Bacteroidota; class Ignavibacteria; order SZUA-365; family SZUA-365; genus BM516. The sequence continues at coordinate 14,183 of JAFGKR010000109.1, forward strand.
AGTTCGTCCGAAAGTTTGGAAGCACGTTCGAGGAGGCGCGAATGCAGGTAGAAGACATCGCCCGGATAGGCCTCGCGGCCCGGTGGACGGCGCAGCAGCAGCGAGAGCTGGCGATAGGCTACGGCCTGCTTTGAGAGATCGTCATAGACGACGAGAGAATGGCGTCCGCTGTCGCGGTAGAATTCACCGAGTGTCGCACCCGAGTATGGAGCGATGTACTGGAGTGGCGCGGGAGTATTTGCATCGGCGAGGATGATGGTCGTGTACGCCATCGCTCCCATCTCCTCGAGCTTCGCGTGAACCTGTGCGACGGTTGAGGCTTTCTGCCCGATCGCCACGTAGATGCAGTAGACCGGTTGGACGCCACGCCTGGCCGCTTCTTCCGTATGCGTGTATTTCTGATTGATGATGGCATCCAGTGCGACGGCGGTTTTCCCCGTCTGGCGATCGCCGATGATCAGCTCGCGCTGGCCGCGCCCGATGGGAATCATCGAGTCGATGGCCTTGAGACCGGTCTGCAGCGGTTCCTTCACCGGCTGTCGTTGCAGCACGCCCAGGGCCTTGCGTTCGATGGGCATCAACTGATCCATGTTGATGACGCCGCGTCCGTCCAGGGGACGTCCAAGCGGATCGATCACGCGGCCGAGCATCTCTTCTCCCACGGGCATCGATGCTACCTTTCCGGTACGCTTGACGGTGTCGCCTTCTTTCACTCCGGTGACATCTCCGAAGAGCACACAACCCACATTATCTTCTTCGAGATTGAGTGCCATACCGAAGATGTCGTTCGGAAACTCGATCAGCTCACCGGCGAGACAGTTCTTGAGGCCGTAGATGCGCGCGACATTGTCGCCCACCTGCAGCACCGTTCCCACCTCGTAGATGTCGATCTCGCTGTCGAAACCACTCAGTTGTTTCCGGAGAATCGCCGATACTTCGTCGGGTCGTACTTCTGCCATTTCTCGTATTGCCTTCTTGTGTCTAGGTAATCTGTGGTTCTGTTCATCGTCCGCGGACAAAACGGTCGCGGAGACGTTTGAGCTGCTGCCGCACGCTCCCGTCATACACGGTATCGCCGAGTCTGACAGTCACTCCGCCGATGAGAAGCGGATCGATGTCATACACTGCATCCACGCGTTTCCCGGATGCCGCAGAAAGGGCATCCTGCAGCGCACGCCGCTGATCATCCGTGAGTTCCACTGCGCTTCGAATAGTCGTCGAAAGGATTCCCTCCCGCTCGCGTCGCAGATCGTAGACGGCAAGAATCACATCCAGAATCAGATCCTCACGC
>JAFGKR010000110.1 GCA_016928515.1 Bacteroidota bacterium
GTTGCACGGGGCTTGTCCTCCGCGGCGGATTTGATGATAAGATTCTTCTCCTGAGCGGCGTTGTATTCCTCTTTGAGATCCCCCTGCTTGCCCTTGACCTCACGATCGGTCTGGGCGGCGAGTTGGGGAACGAGGAATGCAACGAGCGCCACAATGAGAAAGGCACGTAGGATGAATTGTTTGCTCATGAAAGTACCTCTATGATCGAGTAGAATGTTCAACTTCGCAGAACTGTGCAACGTGTTCACGACGGTCAATCCGGTTTGTACAGAATGACATTGTAGGTCTGATTCACCGTCCCGAAGCGAATGCTGATCGTCGCGTCGGTTCCGTCTCGGGTGACCTTCCCGCGCAGGTAGAACTTCACGGATGTTCCACGCTCTGTTCCCCGGTTGGGATCGGTGAGAGGAATGGCCTGGACCTCATCGAGCAGATCCTGCCCATCCTCGGATTCCACTTCGATACGGATTTCCGATGGTGAGATGTTCTTGATGTTCGCAGCGGAACACGCACCACAGCGGGCTGCGAGGAAGCTGAATTCCTGATTGATCGGATATTCCCCGCCGTTGCGGAAGGACTCCGACACCAGTCGATCGATCGGTGCAGTCACCGGGTACATGAACTCTGACGTGGTCAGGTTCTCCGCCGCAGAGTCGAGCAGCACCTGGTACACCCGGTTTCTGTACCGGGATTTGATGAGCATCGTTTGACCGAGCGCATCCTCCGGCACCTTGTACTTGACAATGTTTCCGTTTCCCTGCTGAACCTCTTTGCCGTCCATCTCGATCGTCCAGCTGTAATAGCCGACATCCTCGAGACCGGCGACGTTGACGTACATTTCAAACAACTCCCCCGCGAATGCGCCACTGGGCCGGCGACGGCTCAGATACGGCTGCTTAACCTCGACGTTGAACGTGATCGGGCGGGAAACGCTCTTCGGCCCGGCCTGGCGATTATCACGCGCATCGACCGTTACGGTCTTGACTCCGGACTCATTGTAGGTGTTGGACCAGACCCACTTGCCGCGTTCCGGATCGGGGCTGTAATAGGGATTCCGCTGATTGTCCGGCCGCAAGGCAACCCCGCCACCGATGACATTCATGTTCGTGACCTTGTCAACCGTGGTGCCGCGAACCTTGATCTCATTGAACGTCGGGAAACCGACGGCTGTGGTGATCGGATCAACCTGGATCTGCAATTGATCGAATTCTTCAGAAACAACTTCAACGATAAACTTGTCAGGATTGAGGTTCTCGCTCTGTTCGATAAAATGCTCGGGGGGGGTTCCCTTGAGCTCCGGATCCGAATTCAGAGCCTCCGTTATTTCGTCCCGGGAAAACTCCAGCGTGCCGACTTTGATCTTGGCTTGGCCGGCATCGATATCCGGCGTCAGGGAAACACGGTTCGTGCCGGCCTGCACCCACAATTCATAGGTACCCGCACCGGACTCCGCCTTCCATGTGAATCGATAGAGCCGCTCACCGGTGGCGCCGTGCACCACGGAATCCTGTATTTCTTCGGGATAACGCAGTGTCTGCATCTCGAGACCATCCTTGAATACCTTGACCTCGGGCGGTGTCGTGACTTCGTCCTGTTCGCCGAGTCCCTTGACGTTGATGGTGAACTTGCGTTCCTCTCCGACCTTGAGCTGATTGTCGCCCGCCGCGGCAACGGCCGGCATATTCTTCAGCAACTCAAGAATGATTTTCCTGTTCTTCTCTTCCAGCATCCGCTGCTGCATGAGCAGTTCCGCCTCGGCATCATCGCGTTCGACGATGATGATCAGCAGCTCGCAAATCACAGCCAGATACAGGAAGAAGTATACCTGATATTTCTTGTAGACATCGGCAGTTTGTGCCATAGTGAATACTCCTCCTTATGACTTGGTGGCGTTCATGCGTGGACTGCTTACTGACGCATGCCGGTTTCGGTACGGACGGAGGTCTCGAGTTCCTCCTTCAGCGCGTCGAGGCGGCGTTCCACCTCTGCGAGAGTCAGCTGCTTTCCGGGCATCCCTGCGCCGGCACCGGCTTCCTCTTCTTCTTCCTTCTCGTACCAGGTGGTCAGACCGAGCAGCATGAGCACGGTGATCTCCACCACGATCGCGATGACGATCAGATCCGGTTGATGCGCCGTCATGAACTTAACACCGCGAAGGCCGATATTGAGAATCAGGAAGGCAGTTCCCATGAACGCGATGGCCGTGATATTATTCTTGTACTCGGGAATGAATTCGTTGTGCATGTAAAGCGCGAATGCCCCACGAACACTCTTCTCGCGTTGCAGCCACTTCTTCGGTTCCTTCATCAGGTGCTCGCCGAATTTGTTGGAAAGCCCGGTCCCCTTCAGTATCGCGCCTACAAATGCATGGAGACTCCCGCGGAAGAGAAACAGTCCGATGGGCGTGAAGAAAAAGAGCACCACCGTGCCTGCGATCAGAATGATCAGGTTGATTGCAAACATGTTAATGATGAACGTCGCGTTCCCGATTTTGAATACGTATTCGGTGTTGAACAGATTTCCGAAATACCCGCCGGGGGATTCACGGATCGATTCAAGCTCAGGATGGGTCAACTGACTCAGGTCACGACCTTTCCCCTCGTCGCGCAGGACACGCTTCATTTCTTCCAGCGTTTTCATATCCCCAGCGCCGTGCTGCGCGGTGGCAATGGGAGCTGCGACAGCAAAGAGAACGGCAAACACGAGTGTACCGAACATCAGGTGGCGAATGAATCCACTTCTCTTCATAAGGGTAACCTCCTAACAGGACATAGGATGAGCGGTCTCCGCTCGAGGCGGGACACAGTAAATTTGACTATGAACACGTTTCGTTTCGATTCCAGCTCTGTCTGCCGCGTGGATGGCGGCCGGATGATTCTGCGGGAGAGCCGGGTGGGGAACCCGGTCCGTCAATACAATTAGATAACATCGCATAAAGACACTATATGATGCAAATCCGGCAGACAGCTCTTCTGTCATGGTCATCACCTCCGCAGCCACATTGTGCTCTGCACTGTCGCCTCGCCGGCATGGACGACAACGATCACACGCTCACCCGCGGGACGGATGAACTGTTTATCCTGAATGATGAAGGTGAACACCCCTTTGCGGATCATCGAGACATCCGTGTTGATCAGATTGTTCTCCTCGTCGAAGAGCTCAACACGCACGTCCGTAAGCCGTTCGATCGGTTGTTCGCCCCGAAAGCGGGGATCGGTGTAACGCGAAGCGGTGAAGCGGAAGGTTTCCATCACGGAAGCCTGTGGCGGGAGTTCCAGACCGATTTGCGTCGGGGGATTCATCACCGGGAGGATGAAGCGGGATGACCCTTCCGCATTGCTGCGCTGAGAGAGCCAGCGATACGGACGCCCGTCATACCGCGCTTCGATGATGAGTTGCTTCCCGCCGAAGGAGTTCGGGATACGGTACTGGACACGTACTCCGCGCCCGCGGTTCTTCTCGATGCGATCTCCGTTGGCTGATCCTTCGAACAACGTCCAACTGTATCGCGGCTCCTCCTCGAGGCCGTTGACCGCGATGTCGAGATCGAGGCCTTCACCTGCATACAGGGCGGGAACGAGAGGCGTCCGGAGAAACGGTTGCACACCGGACACCGGGAAACGTACGCGAGAAATATCCTTCCCACCGGCATCACGGTCGAGCCGGGCTTCGATGACGACGGTGTCGGGCAGTGCGGTCACGGTGGACGTCCAGCGATACACGCTGCTACGCTGGTCGCGTGATACGCGCTCCAGCCGGCCGCTCCCGCGGATGATTTCCAGCGTCGGATCAGACCAGGAAAGGTTTGTCTCGATGGTGTTGACTTCCTCAAAGCCGACGGCGGATGCGATACGATCGCGCTCTGCACGCATGTGCAGGGTTTCGAGCGTCTTTGGCCGTTCGACGGAGGTGTCGATCACCTGCACCGTCAGTCTTGCTGCACCCTGCTCGAGTTCGGCGATCATCTCACGGGGAACGAGCGTGGTATCGAAACGGATGCCGCGATACCGGAAGCGGCCGGGCGCGGTTTCATGCACACGCCTGGCGGTTGCGGTCAGATTGACCTCGTACGTCCCCGTGCGGGGGAAGCGGGCAGAGACCGGAAAATACACCACACGATCCCTGATGCTCCCCACAGCAGTCCGCTCGCCGATGGTGACGATATCACGCGCGGTGAGCAGATCACGATACACCACGCTGTGCAGCCGAACAGACACCTCATCGCGGCTTCCGATATCCCGAGCATACACCTTGTCGGTGAACAGTGGAAGATCGCCACGGAGAATGCCGCTGGAATCGGCGTCGACATACCAGCGCACCGTGTCCCGCTCCACCATCAACGGCAGCGGCGGGAGAAACGTCCGTATGATATGTGCGTTCAGCTGTTGCATGCGTTCGTCACTTCTATCTCGTTCCTTGGAGACGACAACAAACCCGATAATGGCAGTCAGGTAGAGAATGAAAAAAATGTCGATGCGCTTTCGACGGGCCACACCTCATGCCTCCGTCCTGCCGCAGTGTGCGGCTGCCGCCGTCGAACACACACCCATTACTCTTGTCCCTCACTTCGTTCAAGCAGGCTGAGCAGACGGCGTGTGTGCTGCAGACTCTGCTGCTGCTGCTGCAGGATGTTCTGCAACTGCGCCCGGGACAGATCATTCATTTCCCGCAGGAGCCCATTGGTCTGCTCGAGCTTCTCCGCGGAACGGCGTGCGTTTTCAGTATTCATTTTCCCGATACTCTCCGTCAGCCGGGTCAGGAGAACGTCCTGTCGGATATCGGTTTGCGAGATCAGACGAAAGAGATCGGAAACGGCGGTGGTCATCTCGTGAATCGAGGAATTGATCGAGCTGAGAAGATTGTCCTGTGTAGCGAGCGTCCCTGTTGGCGCCCCGGCTTCCTCGTTCGGACTGTAGGCGGTAACGATTGCGAGCATGAGCAGAAACACCGCCTCGAGCGCAAGCCCCACGATCGCGAACCACAGGGAAGAGCCTGCGAGATAGAGTGCAACGGTTAACAGAACAACCATCGCTCCCGCGTATACCAGCCCCTGGATGAAATTGGCGTAATACGTGCTGACAATCTCTTCAAGAAAGACGCGTGTCCCGAGCTTGAAACCCAGATGTGTCTCGAAGCGCACCCTGCGTCTGTCACCGAATTGCAAATCGGTACCTCGCCGACAGAGTTTCCAGCATTCGAGCAGGGTCTTGGCTTCGAGGGCGTTTTTTACCCGCCGGTCATGATAAAAATCATGGAGAAGCCGACGCCCTTCAATGGATTCCAAATCCTTGACTGTTTCGGATGTGCTGAGCAAGAGACCTACATGTCAAGTGGGGGGGCCAGCATCTTGAGAGCTGCATCATGAAAATATAAACATAAATCATGCCAAGGTGAGAATGGTCGTTAATCCCAATAAATCAACAACTTGTAGTCACAAGAGAAGGGATGGACGTGAATATTGTTCACATCAAGTGAGGATGATTCACACGAGATCGGACAATTCAAAGGTCTTTCTGTCAATGCTCATCATGTTTTTGCCGGAACCATTCGAAAGTGTTCTGCAGTCCTTTTTCGATCTCCACTTCGGGCTTCCATCCGAAACGTTTCATGATGCGGTCGAATGAACAGACGCTGCGCTGCTGCTCCCCTGGCTTCGCCGGACCATGCCTTTCTTCGGCCGGTGATCCGGCGGCGGTGTTGAGGAGACGGAAAATTTCGTTGACCGTCGTCTCCCGATTGGTGCTCACGTTGAAAATATCCGTTTCGTCGGTGTCGAGTGCGAAGATGTTCGCGCGGACGACATCGTCGATGTAAACATAATCGCGTGTCTGCAGTCCATCACCGTTGATGACAGGATTCTCCCCCTGCAGAAGTTTGTCGGAGAAGATCGCGACAACGCCTGCCTCGCCGTGTGGATTCTGTCGCGGACCGTACACGTTCGTGTAGCGAAGCACCGTATAAGCAAGCCCACGCACGAGATGGAAATAGTGAAGATACCGTTCGACAGTGACCTTCGTGATCCCGTAGGGTGAACAGGGAGCAATGGGATGCTGCTCATCGGCGGGAAAATATTCCTGTTCGCCGTATCCCGCTCCACCGGAACTGGCGAAAATGAAATGCGAGATGCCGTGCCGCAATCCCGCCTCGATCACGTTGAGGGAGCCCAGCACGTTCACGGAAAGATCATACCGCGGATCCTCGACCGAACGTCGCACGTCGATCTGTGCGGCATGATGATTGATGATTTCTATTCCATGTTCCTCGATGATATCAGCCAGCCCCTCATCACGAATGTCCATCTGATAGAAAGCCGCTCCCTTCGGAACGTTCTCCAGTCTGCCGGTGGAAAGATTGTCGACGATGACGATGTCGTGTCCCGATTCTCTGTAGGCGTCGGCAATGTTCGAGCCGATGAAGCCGGCGCCGCCCGTGATAAGAATGTTCATGCCGTGCGCAACATGCGGTGATACATATCCCAATGTACCAAAAAATCTCAGTATCTTGCGCGCGTGAAGGAACATCTCAGGAAACTGACAGCAGACTCCGCTGTATACGGCGTGAGCAACATTCTCGGGCGGTTTATCACCTTCCTGCTCGTCCCCTTTTACACGCAGTTTCTCCCGCAGGGGGAATACGGGATCGTTATTGTCGTCTACTCCGTGGTGGCCTTCCTGAATGGCGTGTTCACCTTTGGTCTCGAACCGGCATATATGCGCTTCGTCGCCGGCAACGACGAGCGGCAGCGCAATCGTGTGTTCGGAACGTCCTTCCTCTTCATCTCCGTCGCCTCCGTGCTGCTCGCAGCGCTGATCCTGCTCTTCCGGAATCCGCTGCAGTCTCTGATGGAATTCCGGCCGGAGTGGAACAGCATCCTCCCGCTCGCCCTGGGAATGGTGGTGATCGATGCCGTGAACGTCATCCCCTTCGCCGCACTCCGCATGGAAAACCGGGCTCGCTGGTTCGCCACCGTCAAGATTGTCTCCATCGTCCTCAACGTCACGCTCAACGTGCTCTTTATCGCGGTGCTGCGTGAGTCCATCGTCTTCATCTTCGTCGCCGGAGTACTGTCCTCCGCGAGTTCCACGGTTCTGCTGCTGCCCACCATCGCCCTGCGTCTCCGTGGTGGCGGAGACCGAACCCTGCTGCGCTCGCTGCTGACCTACGGATTGCCAACCATGCCGGGAGCCGTGGCGATCATGCTCATCGAGATCATCGACAAACCCATCATGCTGAAACTCACCGATGCAGCCACCGTGGGCGTCTACGGGATGAATTACAAGCTTGGGATCTTCATGATGCTCATCGTCACCGTCTTCCGATACGCATGGCAGCCCTTCTACCTTCAGCTCTCGGAGAAGGACGAGGCGCGGGAGCTGTTTGCACGCGTGCTCACTTACTTCGTGCTGCTCGGTGCAGCAGTCGTCCTGCTGCTCTCGCTGTTTATCACAGACCTCGTTCGCATCCCTATTCCGCTCACCGGCGGCCGCCGCCTCATCCATCCCGATTACTGGGGTGGACTGGGCATTGTCCCCATCATTCTCTTCAGCTATCTGTGGGCGGGCGTTGCACAGATCCTGAACGCCGGATTGTATATCCGGAAGAAAACACTCTACGTGCTCTGGACAACAGTCGCGGGTGCGGGAATCAACGTCCTTGCCAATTTCCTTCTCATCCCCGTCTGGGGGATGTATGGCGGAGCCGCAGCGACGTTTGCAGCATATTTTTTCATCGCCACCGTGTACTGGGCGATCGGAAGACAGATTTATCCGATCCGTTACGAATACGGACGCCTCCTGCGCATCGCAACCGCCCTGGGAATCGCCACCCTCTGCTGGTATCTCATCCCACCTCCGGCCGGTATCGGGCAGACAGTGTGGAACGTCGCAATCCTGTTCCTCTTTGCCGCCATCCTCTGGTTCAGTGGCTTTTTCAATCCCGGTGAAATCCGTGAGCTCCGCGCGCTGCTGTCGCGGCGGCACGCATGAAAGACGTTTTCTCCCGGCATCCGCTTTGAGCCGGAGGGGATTTCCGGCATTGCCTTTGATACGCCACCGCCGTATCTTTATATGGTGAATTGGCTGTATCGGAGGATGCCTTCGAAGTACTCGAGAAGCAACGGAAAGGCATAAGCGGTCGCGTGCTCGTGCTGAATCAGAGTTACGAACCGCTGCTGGTATGTAATGTCCAGAAAGCGGTTATCCTTGTCTACCTCCAGAAGGCCGAAATTGTGGTGGAAAACACCCAGCGGAAAATCCGCAGCGTCACCCGCACCTTCGCCTTCCCCAGCGTCATCCGTCTCAACCACTACAAACGTGTTCCGTTCAAAGGCATCATGCTCTCGCGAAAAAACATTCTGCGGCGTGACGGCCATCGCTGCCAGTACTGCGGCTCCACCTCCGCTCCGCTGACCGTGGACCATGTGATCCCCCGTTCGCGGGGGGGCACGGACAGTTGGGACAACCTCGTGGCCGCATGCATCGCATGCAACAACCGCAAGGGTAGCCGCTCACCCGAACGGGCGGGAATGACCCTGCGGAGTGTCCCGCGACGCCCGTCACACGTTTCCTTCATCATGCAATCCGTCCATAAAGTGGACGAGCTGTGGAAGCCCTACCTCTTCATGACCTGAACTCCTGGCGCGTTCCCTCTTTCATCTCTCCCCCGCCGTTTCATATCTTAATGGGAATGGAACTTTCGGAAACGATTGGACGCGCATGAATCAGCAAAAACAGAAAACCATCCTCAGCGGCATGCGGCCCACAGGGAAGCTGCATATCGGACACTGGACCGGTGCACTCGAGAACTGGGTCGCCCTGCAGGAGGAATACAACAACTATCACCTCGTCGCGGACTATCACGCCCTCACCACCGATCTCGATACATCGGCGCTGCATACGCACACGATCGACATGGTCATCGACTGGATCGCCGGCGGCATCGATCCGATGAAAAGCCCGATATTCCGCCAGTCGAAGATCAAGGAGCATACGGAACTGCATCTGATTTTCTCCATGCTGATCACCAAGAGCCGTCTGGAACGCAATCCTTCGATCAAGGAACAGGTACGCGACCTGGAGATCGAGAACATCACTTACGGACATCTCGGCTATCCGGTGCTGCAGGCGGCGGATATCCTGCTCTATCGCGGTGATGTCGTCCCAGTGGGTGAAGACCAACTCTCCCATGTGGAAATCACCCGAGAAATAGCGCGCCGCTTCAATTCCACCTGGGGCGAGGTGTTCCCTGAACCCCAGCCCAAACTGACCCGCTTCGCCCGTCTGCCGGGACTTGACGGGAAAGACCGGAAGATGTCGAAGTCCATGGGGAATGCACTGCTTATGTCCGACGATCCCGAGACCGTCGGGCAAAAACTGCGCAAGGCTCCCACCGATGTGCAGAAAGTGCGTCGCAACGATCCGGGTCGCCCGGATGTCTGTCTGATTTTCACCTATCATCAGAAATTCAATCCCGGCGCAGTGGAGGACGTCCGCGCCGGCTGCGAGTCCGGTGCCCTCGGATGTGTGGAATGCAAACAGCGCTGCGGAACCGCAATCAACGCATTCCTCGCTCCACATATTGAAAAGCGTCGCAGGTACGAGGAGGAACCGAAGCTCGTCGAAGACATTCTTCACGACGGCGAAGCACGTGCCCGCGCAACCGCGCAGGAGACCATGGCCGCCGTTCGTGATGCCATGAAGCTGGGATGACGGTGACGGCATTCAAAATCAGCATACCGGATTTCGAGGGGCCGCTCGACCTTCTCCTGTTTTTCATCAAGCGGGATGAACTGGATATATACAATATCCCGATCGCCCATATCACACAGGAATTTCTGTCCTACATCCGCGTCATGCAGATGCTGGATCTCGAGCTGGCGGGGGAATTCATCGTCATGGCGGCGACACTCATGCAAATCAAGGCGCGCATGTTGCTGCCACGCGTCGAGGTCGAGGAGGGAGAGGAAGAGAACGACCCGCGCGCCGAACTGACTCAGCGACTGCTCGAATACAAGCGGTTCAAGGAATCCGCCGCAGAGCTGCAACAGCTCGAACTGGACCAGCGTGAACGCTATTTCCGCAGCCTCTTCAAGTTCGACGTCCGGAAAGCCGTCGTCCCGGAAGAAGAGGCTCCGCTGCAGGATGTGACCATGTACCAGCTCATCAAGGCCTTTCAGAGCGCCATGATGAACATTCCCAAACGAACCGTCCACGAAGTACAGGCCATCCCCTGGACCATCGAAGAACAGGGGCTCTGGCTGATGAAGCGGTTCGAACAGCGCACGCACTACAATTTCACGGAGATCATGCGCGACATGCAGGAGCGAGTCCAGGTGGTAGTCACCTTCATCGCGCTGCTCGAACTCATCCGCGCCCGACGCATCCGCGTGGAGGTGCACGCGCAATTCAACGATTTCGACATCATCAACATCGAGGCGGAAGCTCTCCCCTCGCCTCCGACGGAAGGCCATGCAGGAAGAGAATAACGAACACTACGAAGACGATCCCGATTTCCGGGGCATCCTCGAAGCCCTGATCTTCGCATCCGACGAGCCACTGACGTTCCGCCAGATCAAGGA
>JAFGKR010000111.1 GCA_016928515.1 Bacteroidota bacterium
CGCGGTTCGGAGAGGAGTTTCTTCGTCTTCAGTGAAAAATCATACACAGCCCGGCGACCCTTCCGTCCTTTCCCGGCGTCGCCCTTGCAGGCCAGCAGCAGAGTGTTCTTTTCCGGGTCGTAGCACAGCCCTTCCACATCGTTCGTCCTGTTCAACGGTGTGCGGTGTGTGCGGTACTCCACGCGCTTCCCTTCCCCCGCCTCGCGAAATTCATACACCGTACCGCTGCTTGTGACCATGTACATGCGATGTTTCGAGACGGCGATACCCTCGAAATCCTCGGTGACCATCGTACGGCCGAGCAGAAAAGACGAAAGCACGCTGCCGGTCATGGGGTCGAGCCGGTACACGACTCCCCGTTCGTCGTCATGGGCGAACAACTGCCCGTCTGCATTCACTGCGAGTCCGGAGATCTCCCGGAGCCGCCCGGATAGATCAACGCGATGGAAACGTTTTTCCAGGTCATATCGACGGAGTGCTGACTCGGACTGCGCCTCACAGCCATGCAGCGGAAGGAACGGCAAGGCCGATAAGAGGAGTCGGGAAAAAATGGTACGGAGAGGGGGCATGTCAGAACTCCCGTGTCTACAACAACAAGGTATAATGTACATGTTTTGCGGGATGAATTGAACCGGAGAATGGGGGAGACGCATCTCATCGAAAATTATCCGGTCCGATAGTCTTGAAATTATCAAAAATTCTCACTAGCATGGGATTCGATCCATCGACACCACAGATCACCATTCTTCCACCGCAATTTTGAGGATTGCACCATGTCACAGACCATTCATGTCGCAGTAACCGGTGCCGCCGGCGCCATCGGCTATGCCATTCTTCCCCGCATCGCTTCCGGCCAGATGTTCGGCCCCGACACCAAAGTCGCCCTGCACCTGCTCGAACTTCCCCAGGCCATGTCCGCCCTTGATGGCGTTGTCATGGAACTCAACGACTGCGCCTTTCCGCTGCTGGAAAGCATCCACACCGCGGATAATCCCGATGTCGCCTTTGAAGGAGTCAACTGGGCAATCCTGATCGGGTCCAAACCACGCACCAAGGGCATGGAGCGCAGCGATCTGATTCGGGACAACGGACCGATTTTCGTCGGCCAGGGCAAGGCCTTGCTCAAAGCCGCCAGTGATGTCCGCGCCGTGGTCGTCGGAAATCCCTGCAACACCAATGCACTCATCGCGATGCGGAATGCACAGGACATTCGGGGCGACCGTTTCTCCGCGATGACCCGTCTCGATCAAAACCGCACCATGGCACAGCTGGCGACGAAGGCGGGCGTGGGCGTCAGCGCCGTCACCAACGTCACCATTTGGGGCAACCATTCCACAACCCAGTACCCGGACGCCAAGAATGCGAAAATCAACGGCCAACCCGTGTTCGACGTGATCGCCGATCACGAATGGCTGCGCGGCGAAATGATCAGCAAGGTACAGAAGCGCGGTGCGGAAATCATCGCCGCCCGCGGCAGCTCATCCGCCTTCTCCGCCTCAAACGCGGCAATCGACCACGTGCGCAGCCTCATCGAGAAGACCCCGGAAGGGCACTGGTTCTCCGCCGCCATCCCGAGCGACGGCAGCTACGGCATCGAGGAAGGACTACTGTACTCCTACCCTCTCACCAGTGACGGACAGGGCAGCTGGAGCATCGTGCACGACCTCCCGCTGGATGATTTCGCAAAAGAGAAAATCATGAAATCGATGGCGGAGCTTCAGGAAGAACGGGAGTTCGTCAAAGACCTGCTCTGAAAGCGGGCACAGGAACTCAAGAGCTCCAAAACATGAATCATGCGATCCACCCGCTGTGGATCGCATGTTTTTTTTGCTCCGTGTCATTTCGACTTACACCGCTTCCCCGCTTCCCGCTTCCTGCTTCCCGCTTCCCCGCTTCCTCGCTTCCCGCTTCCTCGCTTCCCGCTTCCTCGCTTCCCGCTTCCGTCAATCCAGCACCTCTTCGATGATCCCTCCTCCGACCACATCATCGCCCTCATACCACACGGTGGATTGCCCCCGTGTGATGGCATGCTTGGCTTCGTCGAGTTCGACGAGCACACCGCCGTCCGGTTGTGGATGCAGCGTCGCCGCCGCGGCAGGATCCTTGTAACGGATCTTGGCGTCGATACGCATCGGCACATCCGGGAACGGATACTTCTGCATGTTCACCTCGTGCACACGGAACCTGCGACTGCGGAGATCCTCCTTGCGGCCGACGATGATCACGTTCTCCCCCGCATTGATCTCGGTGACGAAGACCGGCTCCCCGACGGCGACACGCAATCCGCGCCGCTGGCCGATGGTGTAGAATGGATAACCGTCATGCTCGCCGATTTTTCGTCCCTCAAGCAGTACGTCACCACCGCGGATACGGTCGTCGAGTCCGGGTACCGTTTCTCGCAGAAAGCGGGCGTAATCATTGTCCGGGATAAAACAGATCTCGTAGCTCTCCTTCTTGCGCGCAGTGTGCACGCCGAGTCGGTCGGCAACCGCACGCGCCTCGTTCTTGCTGATATCTGCGAGCGGAAACAGCGTGTGCGCGAGACTCTCCTGGGTGAGAGCCCATAACGCGTAGGATTGATCCTTCACAGCGTCGTTCCCGCGCGCGATCCAGTACCGTCCGGTGTCAGGATCGTGACGAACTCTCGCATAATGCCCCATGGCCACATACCGGGCACCGATGCTCCTGCCCTTTCGGATGAGTTCCTCCCACTTGATTTTCCGATTGCAGATCACGCAGGGATTCGGTGTGTTCCCGCCGAGATACTCATCAACAAACATATCGATGACATGCTGCCGGAAGGGACGCGAAAAATCGAGGACATAGTGGGGGATGCCGAGATCTGCACACACCGTCCGCGCATCGTTGATACCGTCGAGAGAACAACAGCTGGAGTCATTGGCAGCATTGCCGCCGACCTCCTCGTAATTGTATGTCTTGATGGTAATGCCGACGACGTCATACCCCTGCTCGACAAGCAGGGCCGCGGCAACGCTGCTGTCCACCCCACCTGACATCCCGACGACGACGCGATCCTTCGTCTTCACATACTTCCTTTCCGTGATTTGTCCTCAGAGCGGTGCCTGCTATATTTGATGGATGGAACAGGGATCACCGCCAGTTTTTAAAACACGGATAAAAGAAACATAATTTCCGTCCATGATCACAGCCGAAAAATCCGCCCTCCTCTCCCGGCTGGTTGGCGCGTATTTCCACCGAAAAATCCGCCGCTCCTTCGCGGCAGTCCATCTCAAGGGAGCGGAACACGTTTCGGATACGCGTCCACAGGTTCCGCTCGTCCTGTACGCGAATCACCCCGGATGGTGGGATGCCGTCCTTCCGGTCATTCTCTCCAACCAGGTGTTCAGACACGACGCCTACGCGATGATGGAGGAGAAGCAGATGAAACAATACGGCTTCTTCCGACGCCTCGGCTGTTTTTCCGTGGTGCGTGAGGATCCCCGGGAAGCCGTGCGCAGTCTCCGCTATGCCGCGGATCTTCTGCGCGGAACATCTCGTGTGCTGTGGATTTTTCCTCAGGGCACGTTGACGGCGGCGGAACGCCGCCCCTTGCGTTTCTACAACGGCACCGCGCATCTGCTCCGCGATCTCGGCGAGGTGACAGCCGTCCCGGTGGCTTTCCGCTATGAATTTGTCGAACAGGAGCGACCGGAAGTGTTCATCGCCTGCGGAAAGCCCTGGTACATTCATGCGGAGGAACGTGTCGACATCGACCTCACCACACATCTGCTCGAGGAACTGATGGAATACGAACTGGATGTTCAGCGGGAAGAGATCATGGAACGGGACCTGGACGCGTATGCAACCGTGATCCAGGGAATTCGCTCCGTCAATGAGCGTTGGGATGCCGTTCGTGGCCGCCGCTGACAGACCATTTATCCACGAAATCCTCGAGTACGGCGGCAACAGCAGCATGACCGCTGCGAACGGCACCTTCGATGGTCGCCGGGTATCCGGTCGCCGTCCAGTCACCCGCGAGATACAGATTGGGTATCGAGGTGCGTACTCCCGGTCGCACAGATTCCAAACCCGGTGCAGGCACAAATGTGGCGCGTTTTTCTTTCACCGGCAGAATCCGCAGAATGTCACCCGCTTCAAGTCGGGGTTCGATCAGACGTAACTCATCAAAAATCAAGACCCGGAGCGCGGCTTCATCCATCGCAGCCACCGCTTCCTCCGCTGCGGATATCGTGCAGGAATAGCGACGACTTCCGTCCTCCTCCCCTCCCTTGTCGAACAGCCACTGCAACGTCGTTCCGAGCAATCCCGTCATCGGACCGACGGGAAGCGCCCGGCGCAACCACACATGGATAGAGAGGATCGTCGAGGGTTCAAAATCGGTCAATCCGCCGGGCAACAGCTCGAGCATCCCTGAATCCCGCAGCAGACGCTGCAGCGACCATGGCGGAATCGCGGAAACGACGGCGTCCACCAGCATTTCCGATCCGTCCTGCCGGATCACCGAGCGGACTCGCCCGTTCTGCACATGCAGACGCGTTGCGCGGGACCGAAGCTGGATATCGTACCCGGATTCCCGAAGAAGACGGGCGGCACCCTCAACGAAAATGTCGGACAGACCGTACTCCGGGAGCAACATATCCGCGGCTTCCGCGTCGCCGAGAAAGATCTCCCGCAGTACCGCTGCCAGAAGGCGGGCGGAAGCGCGTTCGGGTGCGGTGTTCATCATCGCCAGAACCAGCGGCTGCCAGAAACAGTGAATCGCATCTTCACTTTGACCAAGGCGACACAGCCAAGTCGCGGCATCGATGGTGTCGAGGGATGCGAATTCACTCTCATCCAGCGAGCGCAGTCGCCATGCCACACGCAGGATATTCAGTCGCGAACTGAGCGGCAGCATGCGGTAGCAGAGGAATCCCTGCGCAAGACCGAAAGGATGTGGAAGTCGACCCGCCTGCAGACGGGCACGGCGTCCGTCACGGTGAACAAAGTCAAGCGCCAGTCCGCGATGACGGGAAAGACGCTGCGTACTTCCGAGGGCATCGAGAAAGGCGAGCGTGTCGCGGTAGCAACCCATCAGCACATGCTGGCCGTTGTCGAGGGGACGGGTGCTCGAGGGATGCACGAACGACCATGTGCGTCCCCCGAGACGGGGCGTGGCCTCAAGCAGATGCAGCGCGAAAGGAGAACTGCGGAAGCGGACGGCAGCGGAGAGCCCGGCGAGTCCGCCGCCGAGCACAACGACGTGGATCATGAGAGCGTGGCGTACTGCACGGGGGTGCGGCTGAAATACTCCGCGACAGCAATACGGAACTTGGAAAACCCGGAAATGGAGATGCGTTCGTCGAAGAGCGCGAATTCTTTTTTCTCGATCTTGTCGAGGATGCGGAAATAAATGCGATCCATGATGCGCGCGGCGAAAAAGGCCGCGTGATCCTCATGCGCAAGCGATGCGCGTGCCCTGCCGTAATAGGACCGTGCACGCTGCGTCTGAAAACGCATGAGATCGACGAAACGTTCGTTGTACCGGTGGCCGAGCAACTCGTCGTACGAGTACCCGAAACGGTCGAAATCCTCTTTGGGAATGTAGATGCGACCGATGGCCGCATCCGCCTTTACGTCGCGTACAATATTGGTCAGCTGCAGAGCGATGCCGAGATCAATGGCGTATTGCCGGGTTTCCTGGTGTGTGTACCCGAAGATCTCGCTGCACATCAGTCCCACAGTGGACGCCACGTTGTAGCAGTATTCGTAGAGTTCGTCGAAGGTAGCGTAACGCGTTTTTTCGAGATCCATGCGCATACCGCGGATGAGATCGAAAAAGTGCACTGCAGGGATATGAAAGCGGTCTGCGATGACGCTGAGCCGATTCAGCAATGGATGCGCACTCTCGTTGCGCAGCCCCTTCTCCAACTCATCGGTCCAGCGTTGCAGCCGCGTGGATTTCGTCTCGGCATCTCCTTCATCATCGACGATGTCGTCGGTACAGCGACAGAATGCATACACCGTATGAATGGCGTCGCGCTTATGCTCCGGGAGCATCGCGAACGACATCATGAAATTGGTTTTGCTCTTCCGCGTGATCTCAGTGGCGGTATCCAGGTCGCGCATGGGGAGAACCTTTCAGCAGGGCACCGGAAAAAACGGCAATCTTGTCAGTCAGAGAAAGTGACGGACGAACACGAACAGTAGTATAGCCCTGATTTTCGATTTTTTCAAGGATGCGCACACCGCCCCGCCAGATTGCCGAGAGTTCCAGCCGCAGGCGGAGTGGAACCATGGCGAACAACGGGATGGCGTCGTCGAAATAGCGATGTGTCCGCTCCACCTGTGCAGCGATGACGGTGCGGAGCCGATGGTTGTCCTCCCCCTCAAGCACGGTCTGCACGGAGATGCCGTGCCGCTGCAAATCCTCCACGGGGATGTATACACGCGATTTTCGGCGATCCACGGAAATATCCTGCCAGAAATTCACGAGCTGCAGACCCGTGCACAACGCATCGGAGGGTGGTGCCGTGTGGTCGTCGGGCAGCCCGTGCAAGGCGAGCACGATACGTCCGACCGGATTCGCGGAGCGTTGACAGTACTCGAGGAGTGCGTCAAATGTGGGATATTCCCTCACGTGCGTATCCTGCACAAACGCATCGAGCAGGTCGTGGAACAGTCGTTCCGGAATCGAAAATTGACGGATGGTATCACCGAGAGCGAGAAATACGGGATGATCGGATGCTTCCGTGACGCAGCTCACCAGCTTTCGGCGCCACGTTTCCAGCTGCCGCCGCCTCTCCTCGATGGAAATCTCCCCTTCATCGGCCATGTCATCCGCGTGTCGCGCGAACGCGTACACCGCCGCAATATGCGGCCGGAGCCGTGCCGGCATCAATCGCGATGCGACGGGAAAATTCTCGTAATGCTCGCGAGCCAGCCGAATGCACGAAACGTATGCATCATCGAGCGTCATCTCTCAAAGATGGGGCGGAAAGCGCAAAGTGCAAAGTGTGGGAACATCCCTGTACTTTGCACGCAGTACTTTGCTCTTTGTACGCAGTACTTTGCTCTTCCCGTTTCGGATCACTGCGGCGTATCCTCGAACAAAACAGTGGACAGATATCGCTCCCCGGTGTCCGGAAGCACAGTGACGACGTTCTTCTCACGACCGAGACGACG
>JAFGKR010000112.1 GCA_016928515.1 Bacteroidota bacterium
GTACGGGGGAATGGAAAACACCACCGCCACCGTCATGGCGGATACGCGGCTGGTGGTCGACGCCCGCACGGCGCTGGATTACGATCCGCAGCCGCTGATTGCGCACGAGCTGGCGCATCAGTGGACGGGGGATTACGTCACCTACGCGGACTGGCGCAACGAATGGCTGAACGAAGGTTTCGCCACCTTCCTGCAGCAGATGTGGACGAAGGAGCGTTTCGGCTTCGAGGATTTCCTGCTCCAGCGCTTCAACGGCATTCGCAGCTATGTCGACTGGACCGACCGCGACGGCCGCCTCCCCGTCGTGCACCGCACCTCCACGTCCTCGGCGAACACCTACAGCAAGGGCGCCGCGGTGCTGCACATGATGATGGATATCCTTGGAGAGAAGGATTTCCGCCGTGTGCTGAACGCCTGGCTCGTGCGTCACGCATACGGCAGCGTGGAGACCAACGATCTCAAACGGACGATCGAGGAGGTCACCGGGCGGAACCTGCAGTGGTTCTTCGAACAGTGGCTGTACAAGGCGGGGTATCCCGAGATCGAGATCACCCGGGAACCGCTGGCCGACGGAAGCGGCCTGCGCATCATGTACCGCCAGGTGCAGAAGACGGATTCGCTCTGCGGATATTTCCGCATGCCGATCGATGTCTGGATTCTGCAGCCGGATGCAGGGCAGGACTGCGTACAGATCCTGTCGAAGTCGATCGCAGGACCGGAGACAGCCGATACCATTCCCGTTCCAGCGGGGAAATATTTCGTGCTTTTCGATCCCACCCGCGGTATCTGTGGACGCGTTCATGTGGATTACACGGCAGCGGAACGTGCGGCACTGCTGGTGCTTTCCCTCGATGAGCCGGAGGCGCACGGGAAATTCATTCCCGCGCCATGGCGCATCCTCCTCGCCGAGCGGCTGGCCGCGGATGCGGGAGCCATGGTTCAGGAGCGTATCCGGTCGATACTGTTCGATATCGCCGAACGGGATCCCGTTCCGGAAGTGCGCAAAGCCGTCGCCACGAAACTCGCGGAAATATCACCGCAAGCCGTGGACTACGCAGACGACCTGCGGGAGGTCTTTCTTCGGCTGCGGAGGGATCCCTTCTCCGGAGTCCGTGCCACGGCGGTGAACGGATTGAATAATTTCCGCGATGCGGCGTTGCTGCCGTTCTTTCGAGACATGCTCACGGACTCGAGCTATTTCGTCGAGGCGTCAGCCATGAACGGAATTCTTGCACTTGATTCCACAGGCGCCGTCGACATCCTGCGCATGCGGCTGCAGTCCCGTTCCTACCAAGACGTCCTTGCTCTGGCCGCGCTGGACTGGGTGAGGCGCTACCGTCTCTCATCTCTGCAGGACCTTGTTCTGAACCTCGCCGGTCCCGGGCACAGCGCGCCTTTACGCGCGAAGGCCTTCGAAACCCTGCTCGATCTGCGTGTGGCAGCGGAACGGATCCGTGAGCTGATACTCAGGCAGTTGGAGGAGCCACGTGCGGCATTCCGTCTGTACGCGGTCTCCGCACTGCAATTGTTCGGGAAGGAGGAGGCGCGGCGTGTTCTCGGATCCCGCCTGCCACTGGAAGATAATCCGCGGGTTCGTGCGCTCATCCGGGAGCTGTACCAGTTGTAATCTCCTTTGACGATGCTCGGGGAAATCGTATCTTTCATGATGCTTCAGGTTTTCCCGGATGCTGCCGTGAGCAGTCCGCGGGGATCGGAGGCGTCCGCTTTCCATTGACTTTATAGAGAGACCGTAATATATTTGTCTCTCTGAGCCATTTTTGAAAGTTTTTGCGTAGTAATACATACATATTGACGCTGGAGGTCTGATCGGCCGTGAAGAAATACCTTTTCCGGATCACCCTGATTGTCGCCTTTATCCTCCTATCCGGTTATCTCCTGTACCCCACCTACATGGATACGGTGTATTCGGAGAAGCTGGAGAAGTTGTCGGATGCCGACAGTACGGCATATTTCGACGAGCGTGAGGACGACATCCGCAGTGCGCGGGAGAAGCGCCTGAAGCTCGGCCTCGACCTGCAGGGCGGGATGTACGTCACGATGGAGGTGGATATCGTCGAGCTGCTGGCCAAGCTGGCAAAGAACGAGGACGAAAGCCTGCGGGAAATACTTGCCGCAACAAAGGAGGAATCACTCACAAGTGATGAGCCCGTTCTCGACATTTTCCGCCGCCGCTTCGACGAGCAGAACATGCGTCTGAGCCGCTATTACGGCGACATCCGTGATTCGAATGCCGACGTCATGACGAAACTCAGCGATGAGTCGGAAAAAGCGGTTGAACGCGCTCTCGAGATCATCCGCAATCGTATCGACCAGTACGGCGTCTCCGAAGTGGCGATCACGCGCAGCGGCAGCCGTCGCATCATCCTCGAGTTGCCGGGCGTGAGCGACGAGCGGGAAGTACGCCGCCTCATCCAGGAAACCGCGCAGCTCGAGTTCAAGCTGTTCGCTGAAGAAAGCGTGCAGCTGCAGGCCGTGAAGAATATCGACAAAGTACTCACCGGCAAGCCGATCGAGGATCCCGCGGACACCACGATGGCTGCCGACACGACTTCAGCGGCGGACACCGACGCCATTGCGGCAAACGACACCTCGGTAACATCCGCCCAGGACATCGATTCGATTGCGAAAGCGGCAGCCGACGAGGAGAATCTCTCGGATGAGCAGAAGGCCGAAAACTGGAAGAAGGACAATCCCTTCATCGCGCTGTTCGATTATCCCACACAGTACGGCCTCTACGCATCGCCGGAGCAGCGTGAGCGCATCAATAACATTCTCAACCGTGAGGATGTGCGTCGTGTGCTTCCGGAAGACATCACCTTCGCCTGGGGAGCCAAACCGCAGACATTCCAGGACGGCACGGAGGCGTACGAGTTCTACATGCTCAAGCGCAAACCTGAACTGACGGGTGAGGTCATCACCAATGCCCAGGCACAGATCGACCAGGCCGGTTTCGGTGGTGCCGTCGTGACCATGCAGATGGATGCGGAGGGCGCTCGCGAGTGGGCGCGCGTCACCGGTGCGAACGTCAACAAACGCATCGCCATCGTACTCGATAATGCCGTGTTCTCCGCCCCGAATGTCAAACAGAAAATCATCGGCGGCAACTCGCAAATCGAGGGTATGGAGAATATGGACGAAGCGCGTCTGCTGGAAATCGTACTGAAGGCCGGTGCGCTTCCGGCACCCGTGGAAATTATCGAGGAACGGACGGTGGGTCCGTCCCTCGGTGAGGACTCCATCAACAAGGGTATCTTCTCCTTCGCCATTGGGCTGCTGTTTGTGCTGGCATTCATGGTTATTTACTACCAGTACGGCGGTGTTCCTGCCGACGTGGCCGTGATCTTCAATGTCCTGTTCATCCTCGCCATCCTGGCGGGATTCCAGGGTACGCTGACCCTTCCCGGCATCGCCGGTATCCTCCTGACGGTGGGTATGGCGGTTGATGCCAACGTCCTGATCAACGAACGCATTCGTGAGGAAACGCTCGCCGGGAAGACATTGCGGGCGGCCATCGATGCGGGATATTCCCGAGCCTTCCCGGCGATCATCGACTCCAACCTCACGACGCTCCTTACGAGCATCATCCTGTATCAGTTCGGTTCCGGACCGGTGCAGGGCTTCGCGCTGACACTGATGATCGGTATTATCTGTTCGCTCTTCACGGCGATCATCATGACGCGCGTCATTTTCGAAGTCACGGTGGACAAAGCCCCAGGCGTCGTCAAGTTCGGCTGATCAGGAACGCATCATCAACAGCATGTGAGTCAGGAGACCATAGAGTACAATGAGAATCTTCAAAGATCTGAACATCGATTTCATGGGGAAGCGGAAATCCTTCTACATCATTTCCGCCGTCGTTCTTCTCGTCGGTTTCGTCTCCCTGTTCCTCAAGGGCGTCGAATTCGGGCTTGATTTCAAGGGCGGGACGGAAGTTGTCGTGCGTTTCCCCCGCACGATGGAGATTAACGAATTGCGTGGCTGGATGAATGCCGCGGACATGGGCAGCATCGAAATCAAGTCATTCGGGACCGATACGGACTGGATCATCCGCACGGATCAGAAAGGTGTGGGCACGGCCGTGTCGGACCGTATCAAGGAAGTGCTCGCGGAGCACCTCCCCAACCAGAGCATCGAGTTGCTGCAGGAGAACCGGGTGGAAGCGAAAATCGGTTCCGAGATGCGTCGTGACTCCGTCGTCGCGATCTTCTTTGCCTTGCTCGGTATTTTGATCTATATCGGATTCCGCTTCAAGTTCATCTTCGCGATCGGCGCCGTCGCGGCACTGTTCCACGATGTGTTGGTCACACTCGGATTGATTTCCGTCTTCACGGGTCTCATCCCGGGGTTGAACCTCGAGTTCGATCAGGCCATGGTCGCTGCGTTTCTGACCCTCGTCGGTTTCTCCATCAA
>JAFGKR010000113.1 GCA_016928515.1 Bacteroidota bacterium
GCAGCATTCCGACGACGAGCGGCACGACGACTAGCAGGATACCGTGAGTAAAAAGAAAAACGTACTGGGCAAGGGTTTGGGCGCGCTGATCCGCACGGAACCCGAACCGGACGATGTGGTCAGTGTCGAACCGACTCCGGAGACGCAGGACGACGGTGTTTCGGTGGAAGTCATGGCGCATATCGCCGTCGACAGGATCGCACCCAATCCCTATCAACCACGCAGCGATTTCGACCCGCAGGAACTCCGGGAACTGGCACAGTCCATCAGGGAGAACGGACTCGTGCAGCCCGTCACCGTCCGTCGCTGGAACGACGGATTTCAGCTCATCTCCGGGGAGCGGCGGGTGCGCGCGTGTCGCGAAGCGGGGATCACGCATATCCCCGCCTACGTCCGGCAGGTGGAGAGCGACGAGGAGATGCTCGAACTGGCGCTGGTGGAAAACATTCAACGCTCGACCCTGAATCCCGTCGAAATCGCCCATTCCTATCAGCAACTGGTGGAAACCTACGGACACGCTCCGGAGAACATTGCACGGCGTGTCGGGAAGGATCGCAGCACCGTCGTGAACTTTATCCGCCTGCTGAAACTGCCGCGGAAAATCCTTGCCAGCCTGCAAAAAAACGAAATCACCGTGGGACATGCCCGCGCCCTGATCACGCTCCCCGACGAACGGGCACAGCTGCATATCTGGCAGCGAATCGTCCGCCAGTCGCTCTCCGTCCGCAAAACGGAGGAGCTCGTCAACAGCATCTACCGTCAATCCCCTCCACCCGCCCCGCATAAAAAGAAAACATCGTCCTCCCGCAGCAGCACCCCTCATCTCGAAGAACTGAGCGAAAAACTCAAGCCCGTCTACGGCACGCGGATTCACATCACCGCAGGCAAGGACGGCAGAGGCGAGATCACCTTCGAATTCTACTCCGACGAGGATCTCGAGCGCCTGCTGGATCTGCTGCTCAGAAATCAGTAAAGCATCTTTTCACGTCCTGCCGGAAGTCAAACGGTCATGCTGATGCACCTCAGGCGCTCAACGCATTGCCGTTTTGGCTACCGTCACCCTCCGTGCGCCTGAGGCGCATCAGGGTGACGATCTGTTGTCGACGTATTGGACAGCCTCACCGACGCCCCGGGACAGATGACCCGGGACAGAAAACCCTGAATCCCCTCGTAATACATCACCCCGTCCCGCACCTTCACAGGTCGCGGAACGGGGTGGCACTTCGCGATCATCCCGGCCGGCCGGGGGATTCGTGACAGGAGTCTATTTCACCAGCGTCATCGTCCGTGTCTGAACGACCTCACCGGCGTGCATGGTAAGATAGTACGTACCGGACTGAAGATCGCCGGCATCGAAGAGGACCTGGTGCGTCCCGGCAACATAGCTTTCGTCGGTGACCGTACCGAGCAGACGTCCGAGAGCGTCATGCAGCGTGATACGCACATGTGCGTACTCGGGAACGTCGAAGGAAATCGTCGTCGCCGGATTGAACGGATTCGGATAATTCTGACGCAGCGCGAAATCGCCCGGTGCGGGTGCTTCCTCGACATCGAGCACGATGTCCTTCATCAGCGGCTCCATGAAGCTCTGCATCACCGGCCCCGGGGTTCCGTCAGACATCACTTCATGCACAAACACGATCAGTTTGGCGTTGTCGGAGTTACCATGCGGAGATGTGAAGGAGAAAGTATGCGTCAACTCGCTCTGCGTGAGATAGTTCTGCGATTGTTCGATCCGTGCGCCGAGTGCATTCGGATAAATGCCCATCACCACATCGTTATGGACGTAGTTGGGATAGGAGTTCGTCACGCCGTTTTCCGTCTTCTTCTGTGGACTGTCCGTGCGGATGATACCGTCCTCGGTGACGATCGCGTTGATGCGCAGATCCGATTCCATGCCACGGTGGAAGAACACCTTTGCGGTGAAGCTGTACTGCTTCGTGGTCTCATCGTAGTCCTTGTCGGAAATCGAAATCGATACGGGAGCGCGCCAGTTGTTCAGGACGAGGCCCACCCGCGTCTGCCATGTGTTGCGGCCCACCGGGACCTTGCTCTCACCGGCAAAGTGGGTTCGGTTGATGGATGCCGAGGGATAGCTGCTGACACCCAGGTACTTCCCGATCAACGAATACTCCGTGATCTGCATCGGATCACCGTAATGCCAGGCGGCGCGATGCATCTTGTTTCCGTACGCGGCTGTCACTTGCTCGAGGACTTCCGTTCCGTACGGGCACCAGGGACACCAGGTCCCCGTGTACTGCTCGACGAGGACGAAGGGCTCGGTGTCCACATCCTCATCCTGCACATTCAGCACGACAGGCATGCGCATCGTCTGCTGCTCGGGGTCGTTGGTCGTGAAAACGAGTTCGCCGCTGTAGGCACCCTCGGTCAGCAGGGAGGTGGAAAAGCGCACCATGAACGTGTCGCCGGCCAGCGGTTGCAGCGCACCGCTTTCCTTGTCAAGAGACAGGTAGTTCGCAACGTCGCCTTCAACCGTGGCGGACCAGGTCAGCTCATCCACACCCCAGTTGACGATGATCATCGGTTCGCTCGTTGTGGTGGTTCCGGTCTTCACCCAGGGCTTGACGGAACGGTGCGGGAAATACGCCACCGGACCGCCTTCCTTGTCCGTGGCGAGCACTTCCACGACCTTCGTCGTCGCGCCGCCCGAACTCGCACCGCCCGCGAAATACACCTTACCGTCGATCACGGGAGCCTGTCCCATGTAGTTCACGCCGGTCGGCTTCATCTCGAGCATGAGCCATGTATCCGACGCGATGTCGTAGGAGAACCCATACTGCGTGGCCGGTGCATTGTTAAACGCGGCCGGCCATCCGGCAACGAAGTACGCCTTGCCGTTGTATCCTCCCGCAACGGGGAAGATGATCGGACCGATCGCGGCATTCGCCCCCTTGGTCCACTGCAGCACACCACCAACCAGTTCACCGACGTAGGTATCCGCGATATAGCGACTGGGCGAATACGTCGCATTGAAGCCGCCCATGCACACGATCTTGTCTCCGACGGTGGTCGCACCCATGAACTTCACGTCACGCGGGTAATCCGTATTCTGGAACCAGGAATCCGTCGCGGGGTCGTACACCTGCACCGTCCGGAGATACACCGACTCCGTCACGCCGTTCCCGGCGATAACGTAAATGTTGTCGTTGATGACGCCCGATCCGGCGTAGCTCTGCACGGCCGGCATCGGAGTTTTCTGCGTATATGTGTCCGTCGCCGGATCGTACTCGACCATCGCCTGGTTCGCCTTGTAGCTGGAACCGAGATTTTCGACACCGCCAAAGATGTAGATCTTCCCGTTCACCGTCTCGGCGCGGCCGAGCAGAAACTTCTCGAAGGGGAAATCGGCAATCTGTGTCCAGGTATCCGTTGCCGGATCGTATTTGAAGCTGGAGGGATCGAATGCACTTTCCGTATCGTCTGAAACCCCAGCAAACACGTACAGCATTCCGTCTGCTTCGCCAACGGTCTGATACATCTTGCCGTTCGGAAGCGACGCGACCGTGGCCCACTGTCCCAGGATGCTTCCGCCACCACCCTTGAACATGGGATCGGGCAGAACGACTGAATTCGGGACGTCCAGCGGGACACGCGGCGCCTGCTGCGCGTGAATGCTGCCGGCAAAAAATACTGCCAGCAAGAGGACTGCGATCATTGTAGCATGACGTTTCATCCAGATACTCCTGTATGGTGGAGAGAGCATGAGAAAAAAGTGTGCGAAGTTTTGAGAGCGGGTCTCCGAGGAAACACGATAAGTTACGGAGAATCAATGCATTGTAACAAGAGAGAATTTCATCGCTTTTCATTCGTCGATGTAGGGAACGAGGTCCTCGCGGAGGGGAAGATGCACCAGCCAGTTGTGCGCGGAGAGCTGCCTGACGGCTTCCTTCCCTCGCAGAACGGACACGCCATAGCGATAGCAGAAATGCCAGATATCGATCGGTGCGCGCACGATTTCATACATCAGCACCTCCTCCACCGCCAGCTCCTCTCCCCGCTCCGCCTTCGCGAGAATAGCCCCCAGGGCCTCGGATCCTTCCTGCCTGATATGCCGCGGGACGAAATAATAGTTGCTGTGCCCCTCCAGCTCGCATATGCGAAATCCGGGACCGCCCTCCTGAAGATCCTGCAAAAAGGACAGCGAGATCAACAGATTGCTGTCATCCCCCCACAGGTCCTCATACACACCGGGATCCTCAGTCTTCAGCCACTCCATGAAGCGGCGCTCTCTGGGCGGAAGATGCATCAATACCGACCCACCGTACTCCGCCTGCAGGATTTCGATGTCGCGCGCGCTGAGTGCGTCCACCTGCGTGTCATTCAGATCGAGAACCTCGTCGGGATGTTCGCGCAGTTGTTTCCGGATCGTATCGAATGCCTTCATTGCCGTTCTTCCTTCTGTGGGATGGTCTCCACCGCTTTCGGGGGGAGGTGAATCTCGAAACGCGTTCCGCTCTCCGCCGTCGAGGTGAAGCGCACCCGTCCTTCGAGATAGCGTTCGACGAGGAGACGCACGCTGTATGTGCCGAGGCCGCGCCCCGGCCCCTTTGTACTGAAAGATCGCTGGAACATCTGCAAGCGGACAGATTCCGGAATGACCCCGGGATTATGGACGGAAAAGATGGTCCCGCCGTCATCGGACATTCCGCACGAGAGGGTTACTGCATTGCCGTCCGCTGTAGCCTCGAGGGCGTTCTTGGTCAGGTTGCCGAGTGCACGGGCAAGCAGCGTGGCGTCCGTCACCACGACCGCGTCCGGGGCGACATTGATGCAGCGAAGTTCCCTTCCTTCCGCAATGCGATTGTACCGATACAGGGCGACGATGTGTTCGAGGATGTCGCTCGTGGAGACCGCAGTTTCCGATACCGGAAGATCGTGCTGTTCTGCTGCGAGCAGATCCCGCTGTGCTTCGATTTCCTCGATCAACTGATTGGAGAGGGACTCCAGATTCGCGATCAGCTCCTCCTGCTCCGCTTCGGAAACGAAACGGAAAACCTCGGCAATCGAGCGCAGTCCACCGGCGGTGTTGAGCACATCGTGAAAAAATATCCGCTCGAGAATACGCCGTCGCTTCTCGTCGCTGATATCCATCAAGGTCAGGATTGTGTACGCGCGCCCGTCGAGTGTGAGAGGAACGGCATACACACGGTAATCCAGCGAGCGAAGACCTTCCTCCTCGGCCACCGTGATTCGGCATTCCTCCACATGCCGCTCGCCGGTCTGCGCCTGCAGAATGGAAAGCACGGCTCCACACATGCGACACGGTTCACCCGTGCCGCATCCCGACGGTGCATCGGCGGCATTGATGCAGCCCAGTGCGTCACCGGGACGCAATCCGAGAAACAGGTCATGTTCCCCTGCGGGCAGCGTGGCGGCGAAGCTGCCGTTATGCAGCACAATCTGACGGGAGGGATTCAGGATCACCGCGGGTGTCGGAAATGCTTCCAGAAAGTCGACGAGATGGGGCACTGCCCGCAGACGTTCCTGATCGGCCTCGACCGCACGGGAATCGTCATATCCGGGAGAAGCGAAATACGTTTCGACAGCTGGGGGCATGGGCCTCCTTTCCGAATCGTGGAATGATCAAATTAGCCCGTCTGCCGTCCGAAGGCAAATACGCAGCGGGAATGCAGCCCCATGGCTGATACGTCGAGGGCCAATACGCAGCGGGGATGCAGCCCCATGGCTGATACGTCGAGGGCCAATACGCAGCGGGGATGCAGCCCCATGGCAGCATCCCCGACACGTGCAGAGGAGAGAGAGGGAGAAATGCGTTAACGGATGTCTATCTGAGCAGGACGAGCGACGTCGTCAACCGTCCGGCGGAGGATTCCAGAACCACGACATACCTTCCGGCCGGAAGCGTTGCGCCGCCGTCATCCGTACCGTCCCACTGCGCCATATATCTGCCGACGGGGAGATCCCGCGCTATCAGCTGCCGCACACGACGGCCGTTGATGTCATAGACCGACAGCAGCACGCTCCCCTTCAGAGGCTTGTTTACGGCGAAGGAAATCGTGGTCTGTTCCGTGGCAGTAAACGGATTGGGATAGCTGTCGTGCAGAATGCAGGCGTCCGCCACAGGCCGTGTCGCGGGAGTGACAGAGGTCACACCGGTCATCAGTGACGGACCGGCCTCGCGACGCTGGCCTGCAGCATCGGCGAGCCAGTTGTTCGTCCAGACAGGACGCGTGAATGTGCCCCGTCCGAGCATTTCCGTCCAGCGCTCATCGGTGAGGCGGTCGAAATTCGTGGTCACATGTTCGTGGAAACTCATCATCGGACCGATGAACGCCGTCGGCGTTCCGTCCTGCGCCGGTGCCACAACGATACCGAGGTTGATGAAACCCGTACCGAGATGGTAGACCCATCCGACCGGACTGCCGCTTGCGTCCGTCGGGGCCGTGTGAACATCCGCGGTGACGTAATCCTCTTCCGGATCCTCATAGCCGTAGAACAGCCGCAGATACCAGCCGTCGTATTGCATGCCGCACACTCCGAGGAGAAAGAGCATGCGTTTCACGAAACCGGCCTCCTGCATGGTCAGCGGATCACCGGACAGTTCTTTTTCCGCGATGCTCTGCAGCGTATCCATCGTATTCGCCATGCGTTCGAAGAAGAAGGAGACACCCGGCATGGGCTCCTCGAAAACGGTCTCCGCCGAACGTGCGAAAGAAGCGATTCGCGCGTAGAACTCGGGATACGGTTCGACATATCCCTCGGGGAAGGAGCAGGACACGCCACCCGTGTACGACTGCTTCGCGTAGAGCAGGTTGTCGTGCCGCAACTGCGCCCAGGATGAAAGCTGCGTGTTCATCTTCTGCTGCCACCATGCGGCGGTCTGCATGAACTCCGGCAGCTGCTCGATGTCGTCGGGAATGTTCAGTGCCCGGATGGAATGAAGCCAGCTGTTGTACAATGAAGCGGACCAGAAATCCTCCCCGTAGGAATCCACGAGGTAGCGCAGGGCATTGAGATTCGAGGCATAGGGATACCGTGCGAACTCGTCCTGCAGGAACTGCGCGGCCGCATCATTCCCGAGAGCGAACAGGGCGTCCATCGAACTCGGCAGCATACGGCGCACCTTCTGTCCGCGAAACAGAATTTTGTCGTACACCACGTTGCCGAATACATAGGAGTCGATGATGAAACGCTGACCGAGCAGCAGAAAGGCCGAGGGTGGCTGCAGCTGTTCGGGATTGAAGGGATTGGAATACAGAATCTGGGAATTGATTCGCTGGCTTGCGAAGGATTTCGATTTCAGCACGGACTGAAACTCCTTCACGCGGTTCATGTCGAGCAGGTCGGCAGGACTGCTCAGTCCAATATCGCCCGCCAGCTCCTCCAGATGCACCGCGCGCACATTGTCGCTTTCGCCTACGATGGTTTCCAGCAGACGGTCCACCTTCTGCAGCCGGCCACGCACGTCCGCGATGTCCATCGCCTCGGCAATGAGGTAGGCATCGATGATCTGTCGCTGAATATCCTCGTCCTTCTGCTGCGGAACGTCATGCTGTACCGGCTTGGTGAGCATCAGCTCCGTGCGGCCGATCCAGATCATGGACTGAAAGTACTGTCCGAGTTGCGGACTGTCGGTGTAATGTCCACGGATGGTGAACTGGCTAAAATCGTAGATTCGTGGCGTTGAACTGAACAGTGTCACGTTGGCCGGTTGCTCGGCGTCGATGTTCGCGAGCAGATCGCTCACCACGGGAGCATTCTCCGGATAGCGCATGCGAAGCTCTCCGGTGAGCAGTCTCCACGCGACGGCGAGATACACGTCGACATCACGCAGCATCGGGGCGAGGTCCCTTTTGGAGCCGTGGGTACGGACGAGATTTTCCTGTGCATCATACAGCCCCTGCAGAATCGTGCGCAATTCCCCGATCAGGTAATACTGCTCGGTATCCTTGAGGATGCGGTCGTAGGACATGTGCAGCGCATGCAGGATGGCGTCGGTGGTGACGAGAACAGGAAGATCCTTGTGCCAGATATCCTGGTATGCCGCCTGGAAGGTCTCCGCTGTCAGGCGTTCCGTGACGACGAAGCCGTTCTCGGCGAGCAGATCCAGTTCGTCTTTGGTGAGTTTGTATGTGAGGGATATCGAATCCAGCCAGGCGGCCTGCTGCACCGGTCCGGCAACGGCGGATTTCAGCAGGGGAGCAGGATAATCGCTGAGCAGTGTGCTTCCTTCCATATCCTGATGCTGTTCGAGAAACTGCCGGTAGGCATCCACGTCGAAGGAGGATTGCTGCGCGGCGGCCTGTTGCAGAAGCACCATGCAGAACAGGAAGAAAACGGCGGCAACCTGTCGCAAATGTCGCATGGGAAATCTCCAATGGTGATTATGGTACGAAATTATAAAATTTCTCATATAAAAGGAAGACACATCATTCTCCCGAAAGTTACGATGAGAGATTTCCGCGCGGCTGGGGCGGACCTTCGGCTCCTCCTGCTTGTTCAATGCGCACATTTTCAGTAGTTTTTTCCACCGGGATTCGCTTCCGGAGAGCCTCTGAATCCTCCTGCCACAAAGACCTGGAGAGTGTATGGAACCTACCTCGCGCAGTCTTCCCAAGAACGCCTACACCCCGCTGGAATCCGGAGAACAGTACGTCTCCGTGGTACCGTCGAGTACGACTCCGCGGGAGATCACTCCGTATTCCGTCGGCTGGGGACTCTTTTTCTCGGTACTGTTCTCCGCCGCGGCGGCGTATCTCGGACTCAAAATCGGCCAGGTGTTCGAGGCTGCGATCCCGATCGCAATTATTGCCGTCGGTATCTCGACAGCGATGAAACGGAAAAACGCCCTTTCGGAGAACGTGATCATCCAGTCCATCGGCGCCGCCAGTGGTGTGGTTGTGGCGGGCGCTATTTTCACCATCCCGGCGTTGTACATTCTGGAACTGCCGGCGAATTTCTGGCATGTGTTCCTAGCCTCCATGTTCGGCGGCTTTCTCGGCATTCTGTACCTCATTCCCTTCCGGCGATACTTCGTCAAGGACATGCACGGCATGCTCCCCTTCCCTGAAGCCACGGCGACCACGGAGGTGCTCGTGGCGGGAGAGAGCGGCGGTCAGCAGGCGAAAATCCTGCTCGTCGCTTCGGCAGTCGGCGGTCTCTACGACTTCATGGTCACGACGTTCGGATTGTGGAAGGAAGCGTTCTCCACGAAAGTCATCCCCGGACTCGACTACGTTGCGGAGCATTTCCGCATCGAGTTCCGGATGAATATTCTTGCCGCGATCACCGGGCTCGGGTACATTATCGGACTGAAATACGCGGCCATCATCGCGGCGGGATCATTCCTCTCCTGGTTCGTGCTGGTTCCGCTGATCGCATATGTCGGACAGGGACTCACAGAGCCCATCGGCACCGGTGTCACGCAACTGATCAGCAGCATGGATGCGGAGAGCATCTACTGGTACTACGTGCGTCATATCGGTATCGGTGGGATTGCAATGGCGGGCATCATCGGCATCGTTAAAAGCAGCAAAATCATAGGCGGCGCCTTCAAGCTGGCGGCCACAGAGATTTTCGGAAAGAAGCATGCCGCCGATATCGAAAAAACAGAGCGCACCGATACGGACATCCCGATGGGAACCATCGTTTCCCTTATCGTCGTCGTGCTCGCCGCAATCTTCATCTTCTTCTGGCAGGGTGTGACAGGGAATTTCGGGCAGGCACTGACGGGACTGATCATCGTCGCGATCATTGCCTTCCTTTTCACCACCGTTGCTGCACGCGCAATCGCCATCGTCGGATCCAACCCCGTCTCGGGAATGACGCTGATGACACTCATTATTTCATCTTTCATTCTTGTGCAGGTCGGGCTCACCGGTGCGACGGGTATGGTCTCCGCACTGATCATCGGTGGCGTGGTGTGCACGGCGCTGTCAATGGCCGGCGGTTTCGTCACCGATCTCAAGATCGGCTACTGGCTGGGGAATACGCCGAAGCATCAGGAACGATGGAAATTCCTCGGTACGCTGCTGGCAGCCGCGTCCGTAGGCGGTGTGATCATTCTGCTCAACGCCACGTACGGATTCACCGGTGAAGGAGCTCTCCCTGCACCGCAGGCGAACGCCATGGCCGCGGTGATTCAACCGCTGATGTCGAACCAGCCGGCACCGTGGGTTCTCTACATTGCCGGTGCACTCTTCGCCCTGACGCTGGAATCGATACACGTGCCCCCACTCGCATTCGCGCTTGGCATGTATCTCCCACTGGAACTGAACACTCCGGTGCTCGCCGGCGGTATCATCGCCCATTTCGTCTCCACCCGTTCGAAAGACGAAGCCGTCAACACCGCCCGCCGGGAGCGCGGTACACTCATCGCCTCAGGTCTCATCGCCGGCGGCGCCATCATGGGTGTTGTCAGTGCGGGACTCAAATTCTTCGGCGTCAATTACCAGGAATTCGGCTGGCTCTGGGCTGAAACCGACGGTGCGGAATTCCTCTCCATGGCAATGTTCGCCGTCATCGCGGGTTACCTGTATTGGGATTCCATGCGGGCGAAAACGTAAGGGAGCGGAAAAGGTCTTATAAAAACAGGCCCCCCGCCGCGTGCGAGGGACCTGCATCCATGAGGTAATCAGGACGGTACTTACTTGTTCAGCACCATCTTGATTGTCTTCGAGAACGTCATGCCCGATTCGATGCCCGTCATCGTGATCGTGGCGATGTACGTCCCGCTCGACAGCTGC
>JAFGKR010000114.1 GCA_016928515.1 Bacteroidota bacterium
GATGCTTGAATTCCGGATAAAGGAAATTCTTGTCAGAATGGTCAATTGTTCGTCGAACAGCGCAGGGGCGAAATAGTCGCAGGCGTTGCGAACGACGAAATACTTGTCGTGCGTGATGAAAGTACCCTGGTCAATGGGGAGTCCGACCGCACGGATGTATTCCACACGCGCTTCCTCGAAGTAAAAGAAATACCAGAGATTATGGACCACGTTCTGGCGGTCGACATGATAGGATAACACGCGGACAGGATAGTGATGGCGGAACAGATGCGTTGGTATGGTCATGATGACGGAAAGAGTTTGTGAAACACGTCGATGGCACGATGCAGATCGGCATCCGTCAGGTCTCGATGCGTGACGGCACGCAAGACATTCCCCATCCCCATCCCGATACGCACACCATGCTGCTCAAGCATTTTCTGTGCCTTCTGCGCGGAAATTGCGGATGTCGAAAAGTCCAGAAGGACCATATTCGTCTGGACACGAGACTCATCGACGAAAAACGCCTCACAGCGCTGCAGCGCTTCAGCCAGGCCACGCGCGCGCGCGTGGTCCTTGGCCAGTCCGGCGAGATGATGCGCAACGGCGTACTGCGCGGCCGCCGCCACGATGCCTGTCTGTCGCATCCCGCCACCGAATATTTTCCGGAACGTATGTGCACGGTCTATGAAGCTGCGAGGTCCCAGGAGCATCGATCCCATCGGGGCGCCAAGCCCCTTGGAAAAGCAGATGGACAGTGAATCGACTGCTTCCCCGTACGCCTGCAGGGTTGTACCCGTCGCGATATGCGCGTTCCAGATGCGGGCGCCGTCGAGATGCAGATGCAGACTGCGCTCGTGGCAAAACCGCTGCAGTTCACGGATGCGTTCAATCCCGTACAGTGTACCGCCGAAACGATTGTGCGTGTTCTCGATACAGACCAGGGTGGTTTTCGGGTAATAATATTCAGGGGGACGTATGGCGCGTACAAGATCGTCGAGTGCAAAGACGCCCCGCCGGGTAACCACCGTGTTCAGTTGGACACCGGACATCAGAGCGGGCGCGGCGGTCTCATAATTGAAAATGTGCGACTCCCGCTCGACGATGACTTCGTCGCCGGGTTGCGTCCATGCTTTGAGCGCGAGTTGATTCGCCAGCACGCCCGTTGGAACGAAGAGTCCGGCTTCCATTCCGAAAAGCGCAGCCATCTCTTCCTGGAAGAGATTCGTGGTCGGATCTTCGCCGTAGACGTCGTCGCCCAGGGGCGCGCTGATCATTGCCTCTTTCATGCCAGCAGTCGGTTGCGTGACCGTGTCGCTGCGGAGATCTGTTACATTCATTTCCTGTAGTATCGTACGATGATGGAAAAGAGGACGAAGAATCCGGCAATGACGGTGGCCCCGCCCGGGAACCAGTCTCCATGCCGTGTATAGAAGGTCTGCTCACGTATCAACGGGATGCTGCCCATTATTCCAGTGCGTGTATACAGTCCTGTCTTCTGCCGCACACGTCCGTACGGGTCGATAAAGCAACTGATACCGTTGTTCGCGCAGCGAGCGACGGCGCGACGGTTCTCAACCGCCCGGAGCACGGTATACTGCATGAGCTGATACGGTCCTGAAGAATGTCCGAACCATCCGTCGTTCGTAATGACACCGAAGGCCTCTGCTCCGCGTTTCGCGAATCCCGCCACAAAGGAGGGATACAGTGTTTCGTAACAGATCATCGCCCAGAAACCCTCCTCGTTCTCTTCTGTGCGAAGCCGGAAGACGGTGGTGTCATTTCCGAGACCCCAGTTGCTGATGCCGACACCCCAGGTCAACGCATCCTGCAGAAACGGCAGCGCATCGAGATAGGGAATCCGCTCGCTCAACGGGGTGAGACGTGACTTGTGATAGATCTGTGGAATCATTTCTGCGGGATGCATCAGCAGTGCGGAATTGAAATCGTGATAACGCAATGGGGAATCCGGAATCCGGCGTGCACTACCGGGAGCGGTCTCGGGGTCGTCGTACCAGACCGTATGGGGGAAACCCGCCAGCAACGGGATGCCGACGCTGTCGACGTGGGTACGAAGCCAGCGCCATTCTTCTGCATACGTCGGCTGCAGAATGCGGAACGGGATGGCCGTCTCTGGCAACAGCATGACATCCATGTCCTCCGCAGCGAGAGAATCGTAGATATGCATCAGCTGCTGGAGCTTCTGCATCGGCGTCTCCCCTTCGTCCCATTTGTCGTAGGGATCGATGTTCGGCTGGATGATGCCGACGCGCAACTGTCCTGCCGCTGGAACGGGATCATTCAGTACGATGGCGGAGTGGATTTTCGGGAGGAGAATCAACAACACCAGCGCCACTGCCGCCGCTGCCATGCGCCTTGATCGCAGGGACCAGATGCCGTGAAGAAGCTGACGCGTCGAAACGAAAAATACCGTGTTGATGAGGACGATCCAGAAGCTCAGTCCGAATGCGCCGGTCCAGCTGATGAACTGAATATTCGTGGTGTCGTAGGTTTGCGTATTCGCCAGGACAAGCCAGGGGAATGACAGTTCGGGCAGATGCAGCAGCCACTCCCAGGAGGTCCAGAGAAAGGGGAACGATACAGCCGCGGAAATGAAGCCGAGACGTTTGCGCAGGAAAAAGTAGATCACGAGCGGTGGTGTGAGCAGCAGCGGATGAATGAAATTCACGATGACACCCGCCAGTTTCAGCCAGGGATCCTCTCCCCACCAGCCACTGATCCACCAGATGGTACCTGCGTTACCGACCAGGAAGGCGAGATAGGAAAAACGGAATACCGCTCCCCAGCTCGGCAGGCGCTCGATGAGGAACAGGAGCGGAACAAGCGCGACAAAAGCGGCGAGCCCCGTCGGAATCGGTGGAAAGGAAAGGGCGAACAGCAGGCCGGTGCCTGCTGCAAGAGCAATACGCAGGCGACGTTCCCGGGAGCGCTCCGGTGGATTGAGATTCCTGCTCTGTATTTCGGAGATGCTGTTCATGACTTCATGGGCTGCGAGATGGTGCGGCGGTGACGATACGCGTGGACCTGCTTTCTTCCCTGTTCCCACAGCTGGATGACTGCAAGCGCGATCAGCGTTCCCAGCACGGCGCCGCCGAGGATGTCGGACGGATAATGGACGCCGATGTACACGCGGGAGAAGGCTACCAGCGATGCCCAGAGCAGAAGCCAGGGACGCGCCACTGGGTAAAAGTGAGAAATAAGTACCGCCATTGCAAAATTGTTCGTCGCATGGGACGAAGTGAAGGACTTCCCTGATCCGCAACCGACCAGCAGGCGGACATTCTCCAGCACGTGACAGGGACGTACACGGCCCACCCATGGCTTGATCACGAAACTGCTGATCTGGTCGGCGAGTGTAATGGTCACCACGAGGAGCAACACGGTGATCGCCCCGCGTTTCTTTCCGAATATCAGGAGACCCAGAATGAGAAGGGCGTACGGAACCATGAAATTCTTCAGATTCGTGATGAAGGGAAAGAACCAATCCCCTGCAGGATTCGCGATCGTCTCGTTTCCGAGGCGGAAGAGTGCAACGTCGATGCCGTACAGCCATTCAATCATTCGATTCTCGTCTCATGCTTGTGAGCGTTTGCGTTTTTTCTCACGCTGCATCTGCCACCAGCGAAATCCCAGCCAGAAGAGAATCGCTGCGGTAATCAGTGCGGTGACGATTTTGCTGTAGGTTGCGAGATACTCTCCGATGACGCGCCAGTTGTCACCGACCACGTACCCCAGATACACCAGGATCGAATTCCACAACAGTGCACTCCCGGCCGAGAGCAGTGTCGTGACCGTCATATTCATCTCCGCGATCCCGGTGCAGAAACTGATCACCGCACGTGTCCCCGCGAGAAAGCGGTTTCCGATCACGACCCAGTACCCGTAACGGGCAAACCAGGCCTGCACCCTCCGAACGGTCTCTCTGGAGATGAACGGAATACGACCTGTCTCCAGGATGCGATCACCAAATTGATTGCCGAGCCAATACATGGACATGAATCCCAACGTGCTTCCGCCGGTCGCCAGGACAACCGTGATGATGGCGCTCCCCTTGCCGAGGGCAATCAGGGAACCGGCGAACACGACGATGATATCGCTGGGGAAGGGAGGAAACAGATTTTCGATATACGCGATACCGAAAACCGCTGCATAGATCCAGAAGACGTCGACCGTCGAAAGGGTTGCGATGATATCTTCCAGCACGGGCGCTAGTCCTCTCGGTGGATAAGGATTACCGCCAGGGCCTCAACGCCCTCCCCTCGTCCCACGAATCCGATCTGTTCCCCGGTCGTCGCCTTGAGTGCGATGCGGTCGACCGGTACCCCGAGAGCGGTGGCGATGTTTTGACGCATCTGCACTTTGTAAGACAGGATTTTCGGACTCTCCAGCATAAGGGTGAGATCGAGGTTTCCCACCGTCCAGCCCGTGTCATGCAGAAGAGTCGCACAGCGCTGCAGCAGATCCAGGCTGGAGATTCCCTTGTACTGTGGATCGGTATCAGGGAAGTGTTCACCGATATCACCGAGTGCGGCTGCACCGAGGAGTGCATCACAGACTGCATGGATAAGCACATCCCCATCTGAATGGGCGACCGTTCCGTATGCGGCCGGTATCTCAACGCCGCCAAGAACCAGCGATTCATTTTCAGCGAGTCGGTGCACGTCGTAGCCAAGGCCGGTGCGGTATGGGATCTCCGTCATGCGCGGATCTCGAAATTGTTGTACATGTCATCTGCGTCCAGCCACTCGACGCGTACCTTCTGAACCTGTGCGGATCGTGGACCCATCCGCAATTCCTTGAGGAAATCCGAAAGCGTTCCGTCGCCCCCTTGCGCAGCGACCTCGACGTCACCTGTATAGAGATTGCGCACGAAGCCGCGCAGTCCGAGCATCCGCGCACGTGTCAGAACGAAATAGCGGAAGCCGACACCTTGGACCAATCCCGATATCGTGCAGTGCATGGTTTTCATTGTCGACAGGAAAATACCAAATTTCCCGGAAAGGAAGAGAGACTGGAGCCGATTGTCCCCCATCCCCGTTGAAATAAAAGCCACGCACCTCCAGGATGTCCCTGCGCACCAGCCTCGCGATGGTTCAGGAACGGTACGGCGTTCGGGGTTTCACTATTCCTGCGCAGTATCTATCTTTCCTCCCATGATGATACAGAGAACAGACCGATGAGACGACGCACATTTCTTCAGGGGACGGCTCTCGCTGCTGCCGTCGCGTCAGTACCATTGCAGCTGCGACGAGGGCGTGCGTCCTCGATGGAAATCCCCGCGGTGGACACACAGTGGCTCAAGGACGCTGTGGACAGCGCGATGAAAGACGGCGCGACATATGCCGAAGCCCTGCTGCGCAGCCATCGCAGTGAATCCATCCAGCTTCGGAAGGAAGACATCGCTGCGATCGACAGTGAGATCGCAGCGGGCATCACCCTCCGCGTCTACAGCCGCGGCGCTTGGGGAAGTGCCTCGGTATCGTCGTGGGAACCCGGACGTCCCGACACGCTTGCAGGAGTAGCGCTCACATCCGCGAAGCAGATCGCCGCTCTACGCACCCAGGAATTCGATCCCGGTTCACGCCAGGACGGTGGGACGTATCACTGGCACATGCCGTTGGAAACCGATCCGTTCGACGTCACAATGGAGGAAAAACTCACCTTTCTCCGGGAGCTGAGCAACACGGCTTTACGTATTTCGCAGATCCCTTTTGCCGTGGCGAATCTGTTTCTCCGCGGAACGGATTCCATACTTGTGACTTCACGAAA
>JAFGKR010000115.1 GCA_016928515.1 Bacteroidota bacterium
GAACACCCGCGGAATGAGATTGACGAGCGTGCTTTTTCCTGACCCGGTCAGCCCGATGATGCCCAGGGTACTCCCGGCCGGAATATGGAGATCGATATCTCGCAGGATATCCGGTCCGTGCGCACTGTAACGGTACGACACTCCCTCGAAGCGAATCTCGCCATGGATGGTGGTGATGTGGTGATCGGTATCGGCGGTGTCACGCACTTCCGGGACGGTGTCGAATACACTGTCCAACCGCTTCATGGATGCCGAAGCGCGTTGCACGAGGTTGACCACCCAGCCAATGGCGGCCATGGGCCAGATGAGCATCCCCAGGTAAATGATGAACTGCGTCAGCTCTCCAAGTGAAAGCTCCCCGTCGATCACCTCCATGCCGCCCAACCAGATGATGAGGATGACGGACACCCCGACCAACAATGCGATCATCGGCATGAACAGCGACTGAATACGTATCATCCGCATATTCTTTTTCCGGTATTCTTCGCTGAGATCGTGGAACACGCT
The DNA here is from genome assembly GCA_016928515.1 of Bacteroidota bacterium. GTDB lineage: Bacteria > Bacteroidota > Ignavibacteria > SZUA-365 > SZUA-365 > BM516. Next base: position 508 of record JAFGKR010000115.1, read on the forward strand.
GATCTCGTATGCTTCGCGAAGATACGCCTTGACCACCCGTATTCCCGAGATACTCTCCTGCGTCCGTGACGTGAGCGTGCCGTAATGGTTCTGAATATCCTCGTAGCGCTTGTGGATCAGCGTGCCGAGCCGGTTGACGGCGTAGGACAGGATGGGCAGGGGCAGCAGGGCATACAGTGTCAGCAGCGGATGGATGCTGAGCATCAATCCGACGATGATGAGGAAATTGAAAATCGTGTTGGATGTGTACATCACTGCAGGACCGACAAACATCCGGATCGCGGAAACGTCGTTTGTAGCATACGCCATGATGTCGCCGGTGCTCGTGCGCGAGAAGTAGTCCTGGGAGAGCGTTCCGACATGCTGTAGAAAATCGTTGCGGAGGTCATACTCGATGCGGCGGGACACGACGATAATCGTCTGCCGTGTCAGATACAGAAAGATTCCGCTCAGGAGCGAAACACCGACGATCCACACCGCGTATTCGGTAAGCTTCGATGCGGAGACGTTGGCCTCCAAACCGTCAATGGCATCACGGATGATCACCGGTGCGATCACAGCGAACACGGTCGACAGAAAGATGAAGAGCACACCCCACAGCAGCGTCTTCCTGTACCGCCGGAAATAGGGCAGCAGCCTTCGCAGGGACTTCATCCGTACCCTCTCAACAGTATGTCCTCCACCATTCGGTGCAAATCATCATCCTTCTGCTGATTTCTTCATCCGCAATCTGCAATATGGAATGTGCAATTCGTCATTCCTCAATTTTCGTTCTTCGCTCGTGATTCTTCATCCCCCACCCTTCCAGGATCTCAATCACTTCCCGCCAGCTGTGCGCAACCGCATCCGCATTCGTGTTCTCGGCACCGTTCTCGTGATGGTATCTGCCGGAGCTGTCGCCCCGAAACAGAATGGCCCGCATGCCCTTGTCGTTCGCTCCGGCGATATCCGTGCGCTCAATGTCACCGATATGCACGGCGCGTGATGCATCGGTGCCCAGTGCCCGCAACGCGGCCTCGAAAATGCGCGGATGGGGTTTGGAAACCCCGATTTCATCGGAGAAAAGCATGGCAGTGAAAAGCTGATCGATGCCGTGCGCCGCCAGTACACGACGCAAGACGCGCCCCGGGGAAAACGCGGTGTCGGAAATCAGCCCGAGAGGGACACGTGCGGCAAGCCGCTCGAGCGCATCTCGTGCCCCGGGCAACAGGCCGGGCAACCCATCCAGAATGCTTTCTTCGAATGCGTGTACGGTCTGCCGGTGCAGACGTTCATCGACCTTCATCCCGAGGTGCTCCCACATCACATGGAGACATTCGGAGGCACCCAGTGTCCTCTGCTCACCGCGCCAGTGCTTCTCGAAGGTTTCGTACGAGATGCGGAAGGCCTCGGTGGCTTCTTCCTCGTTCAATGGACGTCCCGCCTGCCGATACACTGCGGCGACGGCAGCATTGCGCACCCGGCGCCGGGCGGCGCCGTTGTTCGAGTCGACGATGGTATTCCAGAAATCAATCGTGATCGCGTGTATCATACTTCTCTGTCAAACACGGAAGAGACGGAAAAAGCTCCTCGACCATATCGGGAGGAGGAGCTTTCCTTGAAGGATGTTCGGGTGTCAGTCAATGACGGTAAAACCTGTGTAGGGATGCAGCGCCTTCGGAACGATCACGGTACCCTCCGGGGTCTGATAGTTCTCGAGCAGTGCGACCATGAGACGCGAGGTGGCGAGACCCGATCCGTTGAGTGTATGCACGAATTCCGGCTTGCTCTTCGGGCCGTCGGGCCGCCAGCGGATATTGGCACGCCGGGCCTGGAAATCCTCGAAATTGCTGCAGGAGGATGCTTCAAGCCAGGCTTTCTCAGCCGGTGCCCAGACTTCGAGATCGTAGGTTTTCGCCGAAGAGAAAGAAGTATCGCCCGTACAGAGAAGACGCACACGGTACGGGATGGACAGGAGCCGGAGAATGTTTTCCACATGCACGACGAGGGATTCGAGTTCGTCGTATGACTGCTCCGGCCGGACGAATTTCACCAACTCAACCTTGTTGAACTGATGCACGCGCAGAAATCCCTTGGTTTGCTTGCCATACGATCCGGCCTCTCGACGAAAGCATGCGGAATACCCGCAGAAATACGACGGGACCTGTTCGGTATCGAGAATATCGTCCCGGTACATGTTGGTGATCGGTACTTCCGCGGTGGGGATCAGGTACAGATCGTCGTCGGCACAGCGGTACATGTCCTCGGTCATTTTCGGCAGCTGCCCGGTGCCATACATGGAATCGGAATTGACGACAAAAGGCGGAAACACCTCGCGGTACCCATGTTCCCTGCGATGCACATCGATCATGAAGTTGATCAGTGCACGCTCGAGTGTCGCGCCATCACCGGTGTACAGAGGAAAACCACTGCCGCTGAGCTTCGCTCCGCGGTCGAAATCGAGGATTCCGAGCTTCTTTCCGAGTTCGAGATGATCCAGCAACCGATACTCCGCCTCCTCGTTCAGACCGACACTGTGTTCGGGAATCCAGGAGCGGATCTCCACATTGTCGGCATCGCTGCGTCCGACGGGGACACTCGGATGACAGGTGTTGGGAAGCAAAAGCAGAAGACCCCGAAGCTGTTCTTCGCACGCGCGCAGTTCGTCGTCCATCTGTTTGATGGTATCGGAGACTCCCTTCATCTCCTCGATGCGGGCGGATGCATCCTCACCGGACTTTTTCGCTCGGGCGATCTCCTGCGAAACGACATTGCGGGTGTTTTTCAACTGCTCCACTTCGGCGATGATCTCCCGGCGCCGGCGGTCAACGTCAAGCACCGCGTCAATATCCCCCCGTTCATTCTTGTTTCCGATGGCTGTCCGGATGTCTTCCGGAAATTCACGAATGCGCTTGAGATCAAGCATGGTAATTTGTCCTTGAGAAAATGACGAATATCATATTTTTTATCCGCTTGAGGATGACGGAAATCTGCTGTCGTCAAGCAGATCCGTATGGGCGGCTCCCTCCCGGTACTGCTGCCGCAGTCGCGAGAGACCGGTTGCCGTGTCACTGAGACGGAAATCGCATTGCGATTCAAACCTGAGCGTGATGAAGGTGCTGTCCGGGGGCCGGTGTGCGGACTGTCCGATCTCGCGCGACGTTGCCGGTGCGATGAGTGACGGATCGAAGCCGAAGACCTCTGCAATTCTGCGGGAAAACGAGAAGCGATCGATGGACTCCGGACCGGAGACATGGTACACGCCCATACATTTTTTATCGATCAGCTTAAAAATGCCGTAGGCGAGATCGTCGGCCATGGTGGGATTCCCGCGCTGATCGGTGACCACGCGGAACGCATTGCCTTTCTCGAGCATGGTCAGCACCCATGCCACGAAATTGCTGCGTACCTGATACCCCGTTCCATAGAGCACCTGTGTGCGAACGATGATGCCGTCGACCGCGGATGCACGCAGGGCGTTCTCCGCGGCGAGCTTGGATTTGCCGTAATAGCTGACCGGCCGGGGACGTGATTCTTCACTGTACGGCGGCTGCGTGCCGTCGAAGACGTAGTCGCTCGAAATCTGGACGATGCGGCAACCCTCGATGCGGCGTGCGGGGATGATCAGATTCTTGAGGCCGTCGACGTTGAGCCGCCAGGCCCCCAGGCGATCTTCCTCGCAGGCGTCCACATCTGTCTGCGCGGCCGTATTGATGATGACATCCGGACGGAAATACGCTACCTGGCTCTTGACGTCGCCGAGCCGGGTGATGTCGAGCTGCTGATAATCATAGCGATCGTGGATGAAGAACGTCCGTGGCGCAATATCGGTGAGCAGGAGATCGTGATCCGTCTCGCGTCCCAGGACCAGGGCGAGCTTCTGCCCGAGCAGGCCGTGTGCTCCGGTGATGAGAATTCTCATGCGCGCTCCGTGTGCAGGTAGGTGCGTAGCGCTGCCATGCCGTCTGATCCGGGAAGGGATGCGACGAAGGAGGCGACGACAGCGGCGCGTTCCGCGGCACGTTCGATTGGCTCACCGGCGGAAAGCCCCCAGCCGAATGTGCTGCCGAAGGCGTCGCCGCATCCGGTCGGATCGACAAGCCGAGGCGGAGGCACGGCGGGAACGTGTATGCGCATCCCGTCCGGAAGATGAATATCCGCCCCCATCTCCCCGCGCGTCAACACGAAGCCGCGCAACTCCGTGCCGTCGAAGAGCCGAGCTATTCGTTCGCTCCGTGGAATCCCCGTTCCCGTGAGTGCATCGAATTCGCGTTCGTTGCACTGTATGATATCTCCGGCGCGTATCCACTCCTTCCACTGTGCGGCTGCAGCGGGTTCACGCGTGCCGTCCGGGTGCACGCGATACGCGATCATGTGCAGATCGATATACACCAGACGACTCGCACCCCGGAGCAGCGACGCATGCGCGAGAAGGATATCCTGTCCCGTCATCATGTTGAGATAGACGAGGTCTGCAGCGTCGAGCGCCGAGCGGAAGTCGTCGGGAGAAATGGGCCCGAGACTGCTGACCAGCTGCGTGTTGTACTGGGTGGGGGATTCGTGGAAGAGCCGCACGCGTGTGGTTGGCTCGGGGACCTGGCGGCAGCCGGAGAAATCGATCGCGGGGCTTTCTGCGGCGATGTCACGCAACACCGGATGCGCATCCTCTCCATAGGGAAACACCGGCAGAATGCGATCATCCGGCGACGCCAGCGCCGCGAATGTCCGCAGCGGAAACGTGATGCCCCCCGGACTGTGATACACGTTTCCGTCGAAACTGTGTATTTCGTCGAGAACCAGATGTCCGAGAACGAGTGTGGTCATTGTTTCGGTGTCAGGCCCAGTTCCTGCTCGCGTCTTCGGATTTCTTCCTCCCTGCTGTGCAGTTCGCGCAGCGTCTGCTCGATCAGCCGCATCTTGCGCTGGTATGCGGATTCGGGCGGCGCCTCCTGCTCGAATTCCTCACCGGCGAATACTCGGCCGAACAGCCAGTGCTCGCGCATGGCATGAATGCTGCGGGAAAGCTGTGTGGCCGCGTTGCCGGCATCGTAACTGACATCCGTCAGGGCCGACAACAATGTCACTACGGAGTCGTAAAGACTGCGGTCGTTCATCAGCGCTCCGAGCGTGCCGTTCCCGGTATTCATGTTCTCCAGAAAGGCGGCTGCTTCATGCGTCATACGATTCGTGTTCTCGATCGTGGTATCCGCCTTGATGACGATGCGGTTGAGCAGCTCCGCCGTCTCGAGAAGCATGCCGGAAAGGTCGTCGAGATGATCATTGGCGATGCGCAGACCGGCTTCCGTCTGCTCGGTGATGGAAGCGAGTTGCTCGTATACCTTATCCTCGGTCATCAGCCGGCCAATGGTTCCCTTGCCCTGATTGATATTGTGCAGCAGGGTATTGAGTTCCGCAGTGACCAGCTTGGCGGTATCCATGATGGAGATGGCATTGTCGGCCAGGCTGCTCAGCGCGAACGGCGCGACACCCTTGATGAATCCGTAGTTCGGAACGACGGGAGACTTCTCGGAGCCGATGCTCAGATTGATGAATTTGTTTCCGACCAGTCCTTCCTGTTTGATCTCCGCCTTTGAATCCCGTTTGATGAAGGGATGGATATCCTCGTTGACCCGAAGCAGGATGCGCACGGAATCGGCGTCCTCGGTAAGCCGGATCGTTGATACGGTGCCGATATTGTATCCCGAAAGCACGACGTAGGCACCGGGCTTCACCCCCTCCGCGCTTGCGAAGTTCACCTGGACATAGAATACGGAACTGAACAACTGGCTCTTCTCGCCGACAAAGAAGATTCCGACCGTGAACGCCAGGACTCCGACGAAAATGAGAAAACCGACACGTGCTCTGGAGAGATTTGATTTTTTCATGCTGCCACCTGGAAAAACGCCCGGGTATAAGGATCGGAAGAGGCCTTGAGCTCTTCATATGTTCCACTGTGCTGAAACACCCCGTCATCGAGAATGTAGATCTGGTTGGCGATAATGCGCGCACACTCGAGATCATGTGTCACGGTGATCGATGTAATCCCGAACTGCTCTTCGAGATTCAGAATAAGCTGGCTGATCTCCCGTGCCGTGATGGGATCCAGCCCGGCGGTGGGTTCGTCATAGAGAACGATTTTCGGCCGCTTGATAATGGCACGCGCGAGTCCGATGCGTTTTTTCATCCCGCCACTGAGTTCGGAAGGCATTTTGTCGATAGCATCCTCGAGCCCCACGAGACGGAGCTGTTCGAGTACGCGGTCGGTGATCTCCTCCTCGCTCGCATCCGAATGCTTGCGCAGTGGAAACTCCAGATTCTCACGGACCGTCAGCGAATCGTACAGCGCCGCATACTGGAACACGTAGCCGATGCTTTTGCGCAGAATATTCAGTTCACGCGTTTTCATCCCGATCACCTGTTTGCCCGTGATGTGAATGCTGCCCCGCTCAGGGGTGAGGAGACCGACGATACTTTTCAACAGCACGCTTTTGCCGATGCCGCTGCGCCCGAGAATGACGTCGCTGGATCCTTCCTGGACCCTGAGCGTAATCCCCTTCAGGACCTCGTGATCGTCGAACGCCTTCCACACCTGTTCAACGTCAATCAGTATGTTGCTTTCCGTCGTCATACTCCGGGACCGAGAAAAAGAAAGGTAAGTTGGATAATCACCATGTCAAGAAAAATGATGTTCAATGACGCGAGGACCACCGCCGACGTCGCGGCGCGTCCCACACCTTCTGTTCCCCTGCTGGTGTTGAATCCCTGATACGCTCCGATGACACCGATGATGTATCCGAACGCGATGGTTTTCCCGACACCGGGCAGAATGTCGTAGAACTGCAGGGACTGGACAACCTCCGTGAAATACAGCATGAAGCTGGAATTCCCATTGATGTACTCGGCCAGGAATCCACCGAATATTGCAAGGAAATCCACGTACGCCGTCAACAGGGGAAGGATGATCATACAGGCCAGCACCCGTGTCACGACAAGGAAATTGTAGGGATCGACGGCTGATACTTCGAGCGCATCGATCTGTTCGGTCACTCTCATCGAACCGACCTCAGCCCCGATGCCGGAACTGACGCGCCCGGCCACGATCAGCGCGGTAATGACCGGCCCGAGCTCGCGGACGATGGTCAGAGATATCATGGCCGGAAGAAATCCCCCCGCACCGAAACGATCGAGTGTGGGACGTGACTGCAGTGCCAGGATCAATCCCATGATCAATCCCACAATCGTCAGCAGGGGGATGGATTTTGAACCGAGATTATCGAGATGTTTGCGCACCTCGGCGAACTCATAGGGTGGTCTGAACACGTAGCGGAAAAACCGTAGCCCGAACATGGTAATCTTGTACACCTCCTCCATGGAGGCGCGAAAACGCTCCCGCGTAAAACGGATGAACGATATTTCCGGACGTTGTCTTGGGTCCTTCATCGGTATTCTCCGGAATGGAGTATCTTTAAACCTATCGAATTATATGAGGTTTTCCAATGGTATCGGCCCGCCCCCGCCTGTACCGATGTCTTCATCGCGTGTCATGCTCGTCACCCGACTTGAACTGGCGCAACCAGAATTCGACTTCTCCCGGCGAGACGGGGTGGTTTTTCAGCTTCATTTCCGCCGCATCGTCCATCTCCTCGCGTCGGTCCGCGATGAACTCCTGCGCGCCGAAAAGACCGGCGCCACAGGCCGCGGCATGGGCACGGACTTCGTTGTCCGAAGACACGACCAGCACCATCCGCGGATGCCGGTCGTTCTCCAGAGTCATGCGAATCCATGCATCCGCAGTGCGGGTCAGAGAAAAGACCACGGAAATACCGCTTCCGCCCCCGATCGCGTCCCCATGACCATCGAACACGATGATGATGTGCCCCTTGCCACGCGCACGTCGCCGGACGAATTCGACGAAACTGCGTCGTGCCGCATCCGCATTGGATTGCATCATGCGTTCGAGTCGTACGATTTTTCGCAGCACGTTGTACCCGTCGATATAGGTTCTTTTGTACTCCATGTCCTGAAAGAATACACAGGAAAGGTCAACCCTCAAAGCACGAGGCACAAATAAAAGC
>JAFGKR010000116.1 GCA_016928515.1 Bacteroidota bacterium
ACAACATCGTCGATATCACCAACTTCGTCATGATGGAAATCGGACAGCCCATGCATGCCTTTGATCTCGCAAGGCTGGAAGGAAACCGCATCGTTGTTCGAACCGCGCGGGAGGGAGAGCGTTTTCTCACGCTCGATGAGGAAAAGCGCGATCTCAAGGAAACCGATCTACTCATCTGCGATGCGCACAAACCTGTGGCCATTGCGGGAGTCATGGGCGGATTGGAATCCTCCGTGACCGATGAGACCACGGCCGTGCTGCTTGAAAGTGCTCATTTCAATGCATCTTCGGTGCGCAAGACGGCGAAACATCTGCAATTGTCCACTGATTCAAGTTTTCGTTTCGAGCGTGGATCCGATCCGCAGGGAACCATGTGGGCGTTGGATCGCGCGATCGACCTGATTCTCCAGACAGCTGGCGGAAGGCTCCGTGGCGTGTATGACAATACGGCCCATGCGTTCGCTCCTCTTGTCCTGTCCCTCCGGCCCGCGTTCACACATCGCATCCTGGGCATCCGTATCGATGCAGCGGAACAGAAAAGAATACTGCAGGATCTCCAGTTCACGTTGTCGGAAGAAGAGGAAGATCGCTTTCTCTTCCAGGTCCCGTCCTTCCGAAGCGATATCGAGCGGGAGATCGATCTGGTTGAGGAAATCGCACGCATTCACGGGTATGATAATATTCCGGTTCCCACACGAATAGAAATGAATGTCGGAAGCGGCTTCGATGATCAGGAATTTCCGGATCGCGTTCGAAACATTCTGCTTGGATTCGGTTACGACGAAATTCTCTCGTCGAGTCTTGTACCACGTCATCACGCGGGTATCGGAGAAACGGAGGAACGTGTTGCCGAGGTGCGGAATCCGGTGAGCAAGGAACGACCGAGCCTTCGGACGAGTCTCCTTTCATCGCTGCTCGAAGCGGTCGATGTCAATATCCGCAGCGGCCTGTCTTCCCTGCGCCTGTTCGAAATAGGACGCGTGTTCAGCAGGGAGGATGCGGGCGCCTTCTCCGAACGAACCACGCTGGGAATAGTCGTTACGGGATCTGCTCATGAACGGACATGGTATGCCAATAAGCGAGACACGGATTTCTTCGATCTCAAAGGAGTGCTCGAAGGAGTGCTGCGGGCTCTCTATCTTGACAATGAAACAATCTTTCGCTATGATAGACGAAGCACTTTAAGTGAGCATGTGCTAACGCTTGAAGTCAAAGGCAGATATGTGGGTCAAGCTGTTGGAATTTCTGATGAGATCCTTGCAACATTCAGCATTGACCAACCTGTCTATTTCGCGGAGCTCGACATGTCCGTTCTCCGTGATGCACTGCCGGATCGGCAGATGTACACGCCGATCGCCCGATATCCAAGTGTTACGAGAGATCTGGCAGTCCTGCTTCGGAAGGACATACCCGTAGGACAGCTTCTGGCGGCAGTGCAGGCGTGTCATCCCGATCACCTTCGCGATATCCGCATCGTCGACGTGTTTACACATGATTCGATCGGGAAAGAGAAGAAAAGTGTCGCTTTTTCCATGACCTTTCAGGCTGCGGACCATACGTTGACAGACGACGAAGTGAACCGAAGTGTTGATCGGGTCATCCAGGCTGTACGGCACGAACTTGGCGCCGAACTGCGCACATAACGATTGTTCCAATTCCGTCGGACCTTCCCCATGGTGCAGAACAATATCACTCAACCGGGCGGCAACGCCGCAAGCGTCATCGAAACAGTCTTGCAGGAGCTGTGGGAAAAGGCACAGCGGGCTGCTGATCTCATCAGAGAACTGCGCGCTGAAAACAACGCATTGAAACACCGGCTGACGGAACTCGAAGCGACCGTGCAAGAACAGCAGGCGCTGCTTACACAAAAAGACAACAAGGTAAAGGAGCTACAGGAAAAATCAGGGATACTGGCATCTGTTGATGTTGGTGATGGACTTTTATATCTTTCGCCTGACGAAAGAGAGGCTTTGGAACGTCAGATCGGTGATCTGATATCGCGCATCAACGCGCATCTCGGATCCGGTGACAGGTAGGCCTTTTTGAACGCGGTTTTCGAACGATCGATTGTCATTATTTTTCATTCTTTCCCCTTCTGAGACATGGAAGCGAAGAGCATTCGTCTACGTATATACGGCACGGAATACCCCCTCAAAGTCGATGATGAGGATCTCACCAAACGTGCCGCCGAGCATCTGGACCGGATGATGCATGATCTTCATACGCAGATTCCGGATCAGCCTCCCGTGACCCTTGCTGTCCTTTCTGCGCTGAATGTCTCCGAAGAACTCTTTCACGAGCAAAACGCATCGAATCAGCAAACCAGAAAGGTTGAACAGGAAATCCGTTCCATAACCCAGCTTCTGGATGGAGCATTGAACGGAGAGTAACGGATTCGAAACAGGACGTTACCGCACTACAATCCGATCGCTGGCCACGTTAAAAAGAACCAACACTTTTTACCTGGGAATCTGACTCTTCCGCATCAATTGCAGGCCTCAATCCTTCGTGATTCAGCCGTTTGCGGCTGACAGTGGAAGCAAAAGATGTGAAGGCATTTACCCACTGTGTCTTGGCGGGTTCTTTTTACCCTCCACCAGTGTATCGGGGTAGTGCGGTAATTATTTTCTGGAGGAACATACATATATGAATGTCGAACTATACTGGCTTCTCCCAACCGTCGTCGCACTGTGTGCGGCCTTCCTGTTTTTCGGTTGGTACATCGCCGCGCGCGTCAGCCAGAACAAGATCTCCGTCGCCGAGGAACGTGCACAGGAAATTCTCGAGGTCGCCGAGAAGGAGGCGGAAAATCTGAAAAAAGAGAAATTGCTCGAGGTCAAAGACGAGTGGTTTCACAAGAAACAGGAAGTGGAGCGGGAACTCAACCGCCAGCGGAACAAGCTCCATGCCCGCGAAAAGCAGCTTGCGGGCAGAGAGGAGAGCCTCAACGCCAAATTCGAACTCCTCAACAACAAGGAAACGGCCGTCAAGGATGCCGAAGACACGATTCAGCAGAAGACGGATGAACTCGATTCCCGCATTGAACGCGTGAATCAGATTATTGCGGAACAAACCGAGAAGCTCGAGCGTGTCGCAGGACTGTCACGCGATGACGCGAAAAAAATGCTGATCGAGAACCTGATCAACGACTCCAAGCTGCAAGCCGCGCAGCAGCTGAAGGAAATTCGTGATGAAATGAAGGCCACGGCAAAGAAGGAAGCCCAGCGCGTCATTCTTCAGGCCATACAGCGAACGGCATCCGATCATTCCGTGGAAACGACCGTGAGCGTTCTCAACCTCGCAAGCGAAGATATGAAGGGACGTATCATCGGCCGTGAAGGACGAAATATCCGCGCATTCGAAGCGGCAACCGGCATCGATGTCATCGTCGACGATACCCCCGAGGCGGTGATCCTTTCAGGCTTCGATCCCTTCCGCCGCGAAGTCGCCCGTATCGCACTCGAGACCCTCATGGCCGACGGACGCATTCATCCCGCCCGTATCGAGGAAGTGGTCGAAAAAGTACGGAAGGACCTGGAGGAAGAGATTTTCCGCGTCGGTGAGAACACCCTTCTCGATGTCGGCATTCATAACGCCCACAACGAAATCAAGCGCCTCGTCGGAAAGATGAAATTCCGTTCCAGTTACGGACAGAATCTCCTGCAGCATTCCGTCGAGGTCGCGTGGTTGTGTGGTATCATGGCAACAGAGCTTGGCCTCGATCCCAAGATCGCGACGCGTGCCGGGTTGCTGCATGATATCGGCAAATGTGTGGACCGCAACGTCGAAGGGCCGCATGCGTTGCTCGGCATGGAAATCACGAAAAAATTCCGCGAGCATCCCATCATCGTCAATGCGGTCGGATCCCATCACGATGACATCGTCATGGAATCACCCTATGCACCACTGGTGCAGGCTGCGGATGCCATCAGCGGCGCGCGTCCGGGTGCTCGCAGAGAGTCGTTGGAAGGATATGTCAAGCGTCTCGAAAAACTGGAAAACATTGCGACCGGTTTTGAAGGAGTTGCAAAGACCTATGCCATTCAGGCGGGCCGCGAGGTGCGCGTGATGGTCGAGCATGACCGCATAGACGACACACTCGCCGATCAGCTGGCGACGGATATCGCGGAGAAGATACAGAGCGAAATGGAGTATCCCGGTCAGATCAAGGTGACCGTCATCCGCGAAAAGCGATCCATCGCATTTGCGAAATAACTGATCCCGGACGACGGCCGCAACACAACACCCATGCAGAAACCTTCGCTTCTCATCGGACTGACGGGGAGTATCGGAGCCGGGAAGAGCACTGCCGCCCGGATCATCGCTGAACAGTTTCCCGTTCTCTCGTCGGACCGCATCGCCCGCGACATCATGGAGCAGGACGATGGGGTCCGTTCTCTTTTGATAGACGTTTTCGGCGTTCAGGTGTTTCTCTCAAACGGCGACCTGGACACTCGCTTTCTTGCCGAGATCGTTTTTCACGATGATGCGAAACTGCGTATGCTGAACGATATTGTCCATCCTCCTGCGATCAAGAGCATCCTGGGCGAAGCAGCTGCACTGCACGACGAAGGCCATCACATCGTGTTCGTCGAATCCGCCCTGATCTATGAGACCGATATCGAACATCTTTTCGATTATGTCGTCGCCATCATCTCCGGCAGCGAAGAGACGATCAGCAGAATCATGCAGCGTGACAAGGTGGACGAAAAGGAGGTGCGCCGCCGCATGCGACATCAGCTTCCTCCGGAGGAAAAGGCCGACCGCGCGGATTTCACAGTCCGGAACAACGGAACGCTCGACGACCTGCGTCGCTCGGTAACAGCACTGCTCTCCGTCCTCGCGAAACTCTCCCCACGGCGGGAAACATGATGCCCTTACCCTCTCAGACCGACTTCCTCGTCATCGGCAGTGGCATTGCGGGATTGTTTTACACGCTGAAAGTGGCCGATCATGGCACGGTCACCCTTGTCACCAAGAAGGAAACCGTCGAATCCAATACCAACTACGCGCAGGGGGGGATCGCGTCGGTATTCGCCGATGATGACTCGTTGCAGCTGCATATCGAAGATACGCTGCAGGCCGGCGCAGGACTCTGCCATCGCGACGTTGTGGAATTCGTCGTGCGTGAGGGACCGGCGCTCGTGCGCGAATTGAGCGAACTTGGAGTCGGCTTTACGCATCTGGATGAAGCGCACCTGCATCTTGGAAGGGAAGGAGGACATTCACGGCATCGCATTGTCCATGCACGTGACTATACGGGAAGAGAGGTCGAGCGTGTTCTCGTCGAGCGCGTTCGGACCCATCCCAATGTCACGGTGTACGAGAACCATATCGCTATCGATCTTGTCACCGAGCATCATCTTCGGGATAGGCCAGGTGTCCGTCGGGATGACATCCACTGCTGGGGAGCGTATGTGCTCGACAAGCAGAGTGGTGAAGTCCATCTCTGTTTTGCACGCACCACCATCATCACTGCAGGCGGATGCGGTCAGGTGTATCTCCATACGACAAATCCTGCCATCGCAACCGGTGACGGCATCGCCATGGCGTACCGTGCGGGCGCCAACATCGCAAACATGGAATTCATCCAGTTTCATCCGACCACATTGTTTCATCCCCAGGCGCGATCCTTTCTCATTTCCGAGGCCGTACGCGGACACGGCGCCGTTCTTCGCAATGGGGCCGGTGAGCGTTTCATGAACAAATACGCTACGCGTCTTGAACTGGCACCCCGAGATATCGTCGCGCGGGCGATCGACAGTGAACTGAAACGACGGGGTGAGGAATGCGTCTTTCTCGATCTGCGGCATCTCGACGCCGGGGATATCCGTCAATCCTTCCCCAGTATTTACGAGAGATGCCGGGAAGTAAATATTGATATCACACGAGATTTGATCCCGGTTGTTCCAGCAGCGCATTATACCTGTGGTGGAGTCGTCAGCGACGAGCAGGGACATACGAACATTGCAGGTCTCTATGTCGCGGGAGAGGCCGCGATGACCGGTCTGCACGGTGCCAACCGTCTCGCCAGCAATTCGCTGCTCGAAGCATTGGTCTTCGCCCATCGCGCGGCACAGTCTTCACTCAACGAACCGGCCACACATCCTCCCGTCGATGATATCACCCCCTGGGATGATACCGATACATACAATGCGGAGGAATGGGTGCTTATCTCCCACAATCGGAAAGAGGTGCGAACATTGATGTGGGATTACGTCGGTATTGTCCGCTCCAACCTTCGACTCGAGCGAGCCCGGCGGCGCATCGAACTGCTGAAGAACGAGGTGGAGGATTTTTACAAGCGCACCCGTGTCTCCGAGCGTTTGATTCAATTGCGGAATATCACGCTGCTCGCCAGTCTCATCATCGAGAGCGCCCTGCGTCGCAAGGAGAGCCGGGGCCTGCATTTCACGACGGATTACCCGGCAACCGATCCAGCTCTGGAGCAGGTCAATACGATCCTTTCCGTTTTCGAGGAATAATGGTGTTCCGGCGATGAAGGGAAACAACGCGAGTGCTGTCCACTTCAGTCTGCAGCTGCAACATGCATTCTCTACAGGTCTGTTTTCCATTGTCTTTCCACGATATGACTGAAACATCCGATTCCATTCTCACCATCTCTCAAGTGACCAGGCAGATCAAGGATCTGCTCGAGGGACAGCTGGGAACGGTCATGGTGACGGGAGAAATCTCGAACTTTCATCGTCACTCCTCGGGGCACTGGTATTTCACCCTGAAGGACACCGGTGCCCAGCTCTCCGCCGTCATGTTCCGCGGCAATGCCATGGGAACGTTTTTTCGTCCGGACAACGGAATGGAAGTCGTCTGCCGTGGACGGATCACCGTCTATGAGCCGCGCGGAAATTATCAGATCGTGGTGACCGACATGCAGCCGAAGGGTGAGGGAGCGCTGCAGGTGGCATTCGAAAACCTGAAACGGAAACTCTTCGCGGAAGGATTGTTTGACGAGGCGCGCAAGCGGCCGCTCCCGCGCTATCCGTCTGTCGTCGCCCTCGTGACGTCGCCGACCGGCGCTGCGGTGCGCGACATGATCAGCGTGATGCGACGTCGCAATCCCTCCGTGCAACTGCTCATGATTCCCGTCCAGGTCCAGGGTGCCGGTGCGGCAGAGCAGATCGCGGAGTCACTGGACATGTGCAATGAGTATGGAGAAATCGATGTCATCGTCACCGGACGCGGGGGCGGATCGATCGAGGACCTCTGGGCGTTCAACGAGGAAGTTGTGGCACGCGCGATCGCGCGCTCCGGTATCCCCGTCGTCAGCGCAGTGGGGCATGAGGTTGATGTCACCATTGCAGATTACGTTGCGGACCTGCGTGCAGCCACTCCGTCCGTGGCAGGAGAACTGGTCGTTCCATCGCGGACGGAAATGATCCGGAATCT
>JAFGKR010000013.1 GCA_016928515.1 Bacteroidota bacterium
GCGGGGCTTGTGGTGGTGGTTCGATATGCGAGAATATCCTTCTTTCCGGCACTTGTTTGGTCTCGGGCGGAATTGCGGGGCTTGTGGCGAGGTCCCGAGGATTGATTTTGGAGACTCATCCTGTTTTGCTCTCGCTGTCTTTTCGGAACGATGGATGGGAGCATGCCGGTTTTTCTGTTCTGCATGTGTGTCTCGCGACTATTATACCCGGGTATAATTGTAATTTATTGAATTATACCCGGGTAATATTCGCGTGCCGTGATTGTCCAGGGGAGTTTGCGTGACCTGGAATCGATGAGCGTCCCTCGCATGCTTGCACCGGAGTTGAGCTCGCACCGGGGACAGGTATCGACTGCGCTCCGGAATCATGCCGGAGGAGCACGGCGTATTGCGGGCTTTGTTCATTGGTGATCGTTTTGTAAATTTGCTCTCTTGCATCATTCGAGGTAGATCTCATGTCTTTTCGTGATCATTTCCGTCAGACCTTGCATATCCGGCATCTGCCTGTTCTGATCACGGTGCTTTTTCTGTCGACGTGGACCAGCGCCGCACAACCCGTGTTCTACGAACAGAACAGGGCGCTTCCGCAGGATATGAGCATGGGTATGCTTGCGCCATCGGAATATCGTATGCTCATCGATCTCAACGGCAGCTGGGAATACCGTGATCCCGCATCCTCGGATTGGAAACAGATCAGGATTCCTTCCTCATACAAGGGAAGATATAAATTCGTCTTCCGAAGAGATTTTTCGGTTCCGCGTGCACTTGCACCCTCCGCCGTGTTTCAAATTACTGCGTTGAGCATTTCCTACTATTGCGAGATCAGTATCAATGGACAGTTCGTCGGCAAGCATGCCGGATTGACATCCTTCTCGTTCAAGATCTCACCGGGGATCATCAAGCCCGGACGGAATACCATAGAAATTCTCGTTCACAATTTTCTCGATACACACGAGACCATTCCGCTCTACGAGCAGATGTGGGATCGTTTGAACTACGGCGGTATCGTCCACGATATCGGTATTGTCGCTCATCGCGGTGTTTGGGTGGAGGAATCGTATGTACGAACGGATGTCAGCGGAGAAGGCCGTCCGGCAACGCTGCACTGCCGGGCATTTTTGAATTCCGGCGAATTGTCTGCTCTCCCGGCGGACTCAGCAGGAACCTCGGCGTCTTTCGGACGCAGTACGGTCAGCTATGTGGCGGAAGTTCTCGATGCACTCACAGGGAATGTCGTTGCAGGCAGCGAGATGAAACGTGTCGAAGTGGAGTCGGATCGACTCCGTGAAGTGGATGTCACTGTTTCTCTGCCAACGGTCCGTCTCTGGTCGACGGAAACACCGAACCTGTACGTTCTCCGGCAGCGGACGATGCGCGGTGGGCGCGTCCTGGACGAGACGATGCAACAGATTGGATTCAGGAGTCTTCGTGTCCGTGATGGACAGCTGCAGCTCAACGGCTCACCACTGTTCGTCAAGGCGATGACATACATGGAGGATTCTCCGTGGCACGGTCGCTCTCTCTCGCTCGATGAGATGGAACGCGACATTCTGATGATGAAAAATCTTGGCATCAATACGGTGCGCCTGGCTGCGGGGTCCACCCATCCGCTATTCATGGGTCTCTGCGACCGTTACGGGATCATGGTCATGCACGATATACCCTTGCAGGATGTTCCCGAGAGTATTCTCGAAAAGGACGCCATCCGGTCGACAGCCAGGAATCTCCTCCGTGAGGCGATTGCAAGGGATTACAACCACCCTTCCCTGATCGCAGTTGGACTCGCACGCGGTGTGCAGACAGCAGGCAGAGTGCTTTCAGATTACATCGAGCAGGTTGTTTCGGTTGCGCGACAGACGGAAACACCATTGATATACGTCTCTTTTCAGAGTATGCTGCCGACAGCATACCCGGAGAGACTGGATTTCGTGGGAATCGATGTCATGCCACTCTCCGATACGGATGCGACTTCCCTGCTGACGACATTGGCCGACCGTCAACCGGAAGATGTACCGGTGATCATCAGCGGCCTCTCCTACCCGGTTCAGATCGGGAATTACAACGGTTACAGTGACCCGCGTTCGATCGATGCGCAAGGGGAATTTTATCTGCGGCTTTTCAAGATCGTTCGTGATCTGGGATTTGACGGAATCGGGATACACGCGTTCGCGGATTGGGCCGTGTCGCGACCGATTATGTCCGTTGACCGCGTGTATCAGTATACAGCCACGGGAGGTATTGTCGACCGCTATCGCCAGAAGCGTCTCTCATACGATGTCCTCAAGGCAAGTTTCAACAACGAAAAACCTCCGGTGCTCGTGACGGGCAATTTCGAAGAGAAGCATCCCGTCAGTTTTGTCGTCTTCGGTATCCTGGCTATTCTGATTTTTGCGGTCGTGTATAATCTCTTCCGGCGTTTCCGCGAAAATGTCGTGCGTTCCTTTCTCCGGCCATACAATTTCTACGCGGATGTGCGGGATCAACGCATGCTGTCCATTTTCCAGACCTCCATGGTCGGACTTCTGGGATCTCTCTCGGCGGCATTACTGTTCGCGAACCTGTTGTACTTCTGGAGGATGAACATCCTCGTGGAGAAGGCCGTTGCACAGTTCATCCATCACGCCGGCCTGAAGCAATGGATCAATTTTGCGGCGTGGAGTCCGCTGGAAAATATTCTTCTGATGACGGCAATGTTCTTTTTCCTGCTGATCCTGTTTGCGTTCCTCCTGCGTTTCGGAGCGCTGATCAGCCGGAAAAAGGTGTTTCTTTTTGACGCCTACAGTGTGAGCATGTGGTCGGTGCTGCCGATGATCATGCTTGCTCCCTTCGGAATGATTCTCTATCGCATCATGGAAATTCCGTCTCTCGAGATCATCGCGGTGATCACGTATGTTGTCTTCCACATCTGGGTGATCAGCAGAATGTTCAAGGGGACGGCAATCGTTTTCGACATACGGCCAATGTTTTTCTACCTCGCCGGCTATCTGCTGATCGGTGCCGGAATCGCCGCCGTGCTGATTTCCCTCAACAGCGAATACGAAATCATGGCATATCTGCGCTACTACGTGCATCTCTGGTGGTCAGTGGCACAGATCGTTTCCTGACATTTTTCATATAAATACGCGTATATGTATCTCAGCAAACTCGAACTCTTCGGGTTCAAATCTTTTGGTAACAAAACGAATCTGGTCCTGAACGACGGTATCACTGCCATCGTGGGTCCAAACGGCTGCGGGAAAACAAATATTGTGGATGCGCTGCGCTGGGCTCTTGGAGAGCAACGCTACTCCACACTGCGCAGCGACAAGATGGAAGATATCATTTTCAATGGCACGAAAATGCGGAAACCCATCGGCATGGCGGAAGTGTCACTCACGATAGAGAATAACAAGGGAATCCTGCCGCTTGAATACAACGAGGTGACGATTACGCGACGCGTATTCCGCTCGGGGGAAAGCGAATACATGCTGAACCGCACGGTCTGCCGGCTCAAGGATATTCTCAATCTGTTCATGGATACCGGCATGGGCGCGAATGCCTATTCGGTGATCGAGCTGAAGATGGTGGAGACCATTCTCAGTGACAAGGTGGAGGAGCGTCGGCGTCTGTTTGAGGAAGCAGCAGGTGTGACACGCTACAAGGTTCGGCGCAGAGAGGCACTGCGTAAACTCAGTGATGTGGAATCCGACCTCTTGCGCGTGGACGACATTATCGCCGAGGTGAACAAGACCGTCAACTCGCTCAACCGCCAGGCGAAGAAAGCTGAGCGCTATAACGAGTACATGGAACGCCTCCGTGTTCTCGAGATTGATGTTCTGCAGCGAGACTACGACAATCTCTTCCGTCGACTCGAGCCGCTGGAGGAGCGGCTGCGCAGCATGATCGTCGAACGGGATTCCATGGAGCATCGCATGGAGGAAGAAGAGACCTTGCTCGAAGCGTATCGCAGTGAAGAACAGGAGATTGAAGACCGGCTGCAACTGCATCGCAACGAACACTCTTCCCTGCTCGCGCGCATGAACGAGACACGACAGGAACTGCTGGTCAGCGAGGAGCGGGAACGCTCGCTGCTGCAGCGCGCCGACCGGCTGCGTGCAGCTATTGAAGGGTATGAGATCCGTATTTCTGAGACAGAAAAAGACAAGCAGCGGGTGACCGCGCAAAGCGAGTCCATCACCGCTGAGCTCGAGGAACTCGAGCGACAAAGCGAAACGCTGCGCACTGCGCACCACGAGATCGAAGAGCAAGTGTCGGAGAAAAAACTTCAGGCGGAGTTTCGGCAGCAACGGCGTATGGATCTGATGCAGGAGATCTCCCGGGAGCAGAACGAAAGGGACAAGTTGCTTGCCCGGCGCGACACGATCGACGGCATTCTTGCGAAACTTGACGGCGAAGATGCGGATGCCCGTGAAAATCTCGACAGTCTGCACAGCCAAATGGATGAGCAGAGCGCCGGACAGGAGGTTCTCTCCAGCGTGGTGCTCGACGCGGAAAGGGAATTCCACCAGATGGAGGAACGCAAGCAGTCACTCCGCGCGGAAATAGATATCCTGCAGAACAAGGCGTTCGAAATCCAGGGCAAAATCGGCGAGAAAATGACCCGCATCGATTTCCTCAACGGACTCGTCGAGCGGCTGGAGGGATATAACGAAAGCGTGCAGCACCTCCTGCGCAACCGCAGCTGGTCCACTTCCCGCTATGGTACTATCGCCGATGCGGTGAACACACGCGAAGATCTGCGTGTCGCCATCGAGGCAGCCCTCGGAGATGCTGCGCATTACATCCTCGTCAATGACGTCACTGAAGCGGTCAGCGGTCTGCACAATCTCAAGGAATACCGCAAGGGCAAAGCGACATTTGTCGTGTTGTCGCGTGTGCCGAACGCGGATGCGGGCAACTTCCCTGTTGCCGGCGACGGTATTCTCGGCTGGGCGCTTGACCTGGTACACTATGAACCGCAGTATCACGATCTGTTCAGCATGCTGCTCCGTAAGGTGCTGGTCGTGCGTGACGGAGAGGTCGCCAACAGCTGCATCCGCGAATACCCCGATCTGCGCTGCATCACCATCGCCGGCGACCTGTTTGACAGCAACGGCCTGGTGCGGGGTGGCAGCCACGGGCAGGAAGAAGGCAGCATGATCGGAAAGAAAGATCAGATCGCCACTCTGGGAAAAGAGGTATCCCGACTGAAAGAGGAGCTTCTTCGGAACCAGGAAGCGCTGGGAGAACGGAACGAAGCATATGCATCAATTGATCTTCGCGCCTATGCGGAGAAGATGAAGCAAACGCAGCAGGATCTTTCCGCGCACGAGCGGCAGATCGCACAGATCATGTTTGAGATAGAAAAATTCGAACGAATTCTCCAGAAAAACGCAGAGGAACGAGAGCGTCTCACTGACGAATCCGAGCAGCTTTCGGCACTGGAGGCGGAACTCGCTCCACGCATCGAGGAGCTTCGCAGTCAGCAGAGTGGAATGGAAGAAGAGGTACGTCGTGAAACGGAAGCTCTCGGAAATCTGGAAAAATCCTATAACCTCAGCACCGATGAACTGAATACCGCCACCGTCGCGGTTGTGCAAAAACGCGGCGAAATTCAGAATCTGCGCAACGAATACGAGCGCTTAACCGCCTCTCTTCATGATACCGAGCAGGCCCTGGAAAACGCCAGAGCGGAAATCACCCAGTCCGAGAAATCCGCGGAAGGGCTTGTGGAACAGATCGCAGGGCTGCGCGAACAACTGGAACGATTGGAGCAGGAGCAGGTACGTTCGGCAGAAACTGTTGCATCCATCGAAGCCGAACTGGAGGCAAAGCGGACGGAACTGCGCGGTATCGAGAAAACATTGCATGACGAGCGGCAGAAGCAGAATCAGACCGTCAATATTGTGCACGAGATAGAACTCAAGATCACCGAGATCAAGCAGCGGATCGTGAACCTGGAGGAACATGCGCGTGAGGAATTCGAGATGGAGCTCACGCGGGTCTCATCCGAGGATGACGATGTCTTTGATCTTGCCCAGGCGAAGGATGAAATCAACGACCTGCGTCAGAAAGTCCGGGCACTGGGACCGGTGAATCCCCTGGCGTTCGAGGAATGGTCGGAGGAGAAGGAACGTCTTGATCTCCTTACCACGCAGCGTGACGATCTTATCCAATCCGAACATACGCTCAAGGATACCATCCGGGAGATCAATGAAACCGCGAAGCAGAAATTTTCGGAAACCTTCAGCCTCGTGCGTGAAAATTTCATCAGGATTTTCAAGTCGCTGTTCGATGAAGGTGATGAGGCGGATCTGATTCTGCAGGAGAACGAGGATCCGCTCGAAGCGAAAATCGATATCGTTGCCAAGCCGCGCGGCAAGCGTCCGCACTCGATTGACATGCTCTCGGGTGGCGAGAAAACCCTTACGGCGATCGCCCTGCTGTTCGCAATCTATCTGGTCAAACCCAGCCCGTTCTGTATTCTCGACGAAGTGGATGCACCCCTTGATGACGCGAATATCGATCGCTTCATCAAAATCGTGCGCGATTTTTCCGAGAACACACAGTTCATCGTGGTGACACACAACAAGCGTACAATGGCCGCCGCCGACACACTCTATGGTGTGACCATGGAAGAAGAAGGCGTTTCAAAACTGGTAGCCGTGAATTTCAGCAAGGAAGCGGTCGCGAAATACGCGCACAATTGATTCAACCAGGCACCCACGCTGCGATCTTGTGCATCGCTTCGAGCGTATCGGCGCAATGCACATGAAGGAAGTCGTCCGGCAGAACGTCATCGAGATGAATGCTCTCGCTTGCAGCGAGCGCTTCGGCGCCATCGAAATTGACGTACGCCAGACGGGCAGTCAATTCTTCTGGGGGACGTTCGAAATCGGCCCCGGGGAGTAGCGCAACACCGGTATCGAGCAGCAGGCGCTCGGCTAACTCTCGGCTGTCGTGAATGCCACGCTCGTGAAGCAGATCCGCATGGGGAGAGAAATCCGCAAATAAATAAAAAGCACCGTGGGGATTATGAACACGTATGCCCGCCTGCTGCAGGATGTGGGCACATTCCATTCCCAGCTTGTGCAGGATACGACGCACGTGACTGAGATACTCCTCGATTTGTCTTCCCCCACGGAAGGCGTGCACTGCGGCATGTTGAATTGGTGCGCTGACCGAGGTGAATGTTTCGCTGGCTGCGACCGCCATGGCGTCCATCAGCCAGTACAGGTTTTTCGGGAAGGTGAATGTACCCAGTCGCCAGCCGCCGGCACCGCACCATTTCGACAGGCCGGAACTGATGATGGTTCCCTCCGGGTAGAAGCGGGCGATGGAGAAATGACCACCTCGATGGCAGAGTTGTCCATAGATTTCATCCGAGAGCAGAAGGATTTCGTATTCTCGCGCCGCTTCGGCGATGCGCTGCAGTTCCTCCATCGAATAGGTGTCGCCGTCGGGATTGCCCGGGTAATTCAGGATGAGGAGACGCGGCCGATAGGTATCTTCTTCCATTTCGAGATAATCGGCCATACGCTCGGCCGAGATGCGCCAGCGCTCTTCATATGTCGTATGGATCAGCTTGACGTTCCGACCGATGATCTTCGCCTGCGGCACGTACGATACCCAGCATGGCGTGGGCAGGAGGATCTCGCCGTAATAGACGAGTTGGAGGAGGAACATCAGCTCCTTTGAACCCGGCCCGATCAGTACCCCGTCTGGTGAGACGTTGACATGATCCTTGCGACAGTGAAAATCCGCTACCGCCTCGCGCAGCGCCGGCAGCCCTTTGACTGGCAGGTAATCCTTCTCCGGTGCGTGGTGGCGCAGCGCCTCCACGATGGGTCCGGGCACTGGAAAGGGTGACTGGCCAAGTCCGAGCTTGTACACTTTCTTCCCTTCACGACGCAACTCATTGCTGCGTTCGTTGATGGCAAGCGTCGCCGACGGCTTCAACCCCCGCACATTCATGTTCAGGCTGATATTCTTCCCGTTGTTGCTCATCAGAGAAGCCCCTTGAAGTCTTTGTGTTTTCGTGTCTGCGCGTCCCTCCCCGGAGAAATGTTATCGCAATAACAGCATGCGATGATAGGCCACCGGTGTACCAGCAGCACGAAGGACGGCAATATATGTACCGCTCGGCAGCTGCGCGGCATCGAACAGGAAACTTCGTGTGCCTGCCCGCAGATCCCCTTCATGCAATACCGTCACACTGCGACCGAGCGCATCGAGAATCTCGAGTGTGACATATGCAGGATCAGCGAGAGTGACATCGATGGATGTCGAAGGATTGAAGGGATTCGGGCGATTGCCGATGACGAAATTCCTGGTCGCCTCCAGGGGGTAGAGACAATCCCCCGACACCATGGCCTGCCCATGATAATAACGGGCGAGAATACTGCCGCGATTGACACTGCTGGCGAGTGTATCAAAATCGAGCGGGGAGATCGCCCAGCGCAGGATATCCGCTCCGTCTCCGAAGCGGACACGGAAACGCATGCGGAGGAGCTCGCCTGTTCCCTCGAGCGGTGTGCCCGGATTGTGCGCGTGGAAGGAAACACGACCGTTTCCCCCACCGGCAGAAATGTTCCAATTCCTCTCCAGAAGTGTCCCGTCACGCTCCCATGCCAGGAATGTCACCAGTCGATCGTCATATTCGACGAACAGCTCGATGTCCTTGATATCCTTGTTCTGTGATTCATCGATGAGAATCGAAGCAGTGAATTCTCTGCCGTGTCGTTCGACGATGTCCCGTGGAAGTGTGAACACGGTCACGGGCGGAATCCCGATGATGAAAATCCAGTCTCCGCAGGTCGTGGAAAGCGCGGTGGAACGGAATTCCACACGGATGGAATCCAGTGCCCCGTCGCGTTTCGTCTCCGGTGTCAGCTGCCAGGTCACCGTCCAGAACGAATCCGGCGGCAGTGGTTGCCCGAGATATTTCACTGCGGATTCCTCGGAGGGAAGGCTGATGTTTGGAGGGAGGAGAATGGTCGCCTGCATGTCCCGTGCGGCGATGCTGCCGTTGTTGAAAACGGTTGCCGTAAAGGTGAGCGGATCGTACTCCAGCGTGGCGATGCCATAATGCAATGTGTCGTCCGGGACGGTTGCAGCCACGCACGAGAGCTCCGGGACGAGAGCGGCGGCGATGTGCACGGTGCAGATGGTGCTGACCGTCGGACTGTTGCTGCTCACGATGCGGACGCGTATGTCGAGGTCACGTGGGTGCTGCACCGGTAGCGGCGCCAGCGTCCACTGCACCTGTTCCTGTGCGGAAGGCGGCATCGATGCGGAAACGAATATTCGCGACCGGGGAGGCGAAACAAAACGGATATTCGGGTCCGTGACAATGATTTCTGCGTACACCGAGTCCGCCGGGTCAGTACCGGTATTGCGGAGCAGTGCGTCGACGATGAATTCGGCGGGTTGGTACAACCCGGTCTGCGTATCCACTCGAATCGTGTCGGGGATGATCAGGCAGCTCACGTCGAGGTCGGGCTCCCGTACCGCGGGAAGAATGAGACTGTCGCAGCATTCGGCCATGCGGTTGAAGCGGTCGAATACCCGCACACAGATCTCGCTGGTATCGGGTTCGAAAACGTCACGTGCCCGCACTATCCACTGAACCGGGGTTTCCGACTGTGCCTCCATATCGCCGATCATGATCTCCGAGGAGCTGCTCCCCTCCAGCGCATAGGCGACGGGGAGGGAGATGACGACACGGACATCCTTCGCCCGGCTGTCGCCCGTATTGCGAACGACGACATTCCACGGAAAAGGATTCGGGACATACGCTCCATCGACGAATTCGATTTCCGGATCGCTCTCGCATGCAAGCTCAAAGAGCACTTCGTGCACAGGCGGGATGTCGAGATCGAAAGAGCAGCCGGCTTCGATGATGCGGTCACCGAGACCACCTTTCCCCTGCACGTGAAACTGCAGCGTCACCGTGGTGGGGTCCTGTCGCGGGACGGCATTGAGAAGGAAGGTGCGTTCCACCTGCTCATTGGGCTGCAGCACTCCGATGTCGATCACACCACTCTGGCCGTCAGCCAGCTTGAGGTCGGGTGTGGCTACATACAGCAATCGTGTTTCTTTTGAGGGTGCATCCCCGCGATTGGTCACCACCAGGTGTACCGCGAAGGGATCAGGGATATAGCTGTTCAGGGTGTCCACGAAGGCAATGCTGATGCTTCCCGAACCGGGACACTGCAGTTCGTTCGCGGGTTTGTATTCCTTCTCCACCCAGATCACCCAGCTGCATTCCGTTCGCGCCCCCTCCTTTCCGGAGATCGCGATAGTGATGGTGTCGAGTCCACTGAGACTGCGCGGATTGACCTGCAGCGCAAAATCCGTGTACAGGGTGTCACCCGGAGCGAAACGCGCGGCCAGAAGCTTGCTGGACGGAGGAATAATTGTGAACCGCTGATTGGAACGAGGGAAGGCGACGACGGAGTCGACGGCGAGGTTTCCCGGATTGACGAGTACGACGTCGACAGTGAATGTTCCGGGGAGATAGCGATTGAATTCGACCTTGTCGAAGAAGACGGAATCGGGACCAATGACCGAGCACTGCAGGTCGAAACCAGGGATCTGTGCACCGGCGTGCAGCAACGGTAGCAGCAGGAACAGCGAAAGGACCGCGAGGGTCCTTCCGCATTTCATTCGTGGATGATGAGACGGACGCGTCATACGTTCATCGGGAGAGAATCATTTTACGCATCTCGAAACGTCGAGGTGTTTCGAGACGATAGAAGTACAGTCCGGACGGAAGCTGATCCGCGGAGAAATTCACCGCGTGGTCCCCGGCTACGTGATACCCGTCGGCGAGGATGGCAATTTCGCGCCCGTGCGTGTCGAAAACGACAAGCCGGACAAAATCGTCCTGCGGCAGATGGAATTCAATGAGTGTCTGCGGGTTGAAAGGATTCGGGCGGTTCTGCAGCAGGGTGAAATTCTCCGTGGCGAGCAGTGGTTCGAGGCACTGATTCGTGGCGATCACGCGTCCGAGTTCCGTGCGGAGATCGATCTCTCCGCGGTTGAGCAGTGAAGTGACGGAATCGATAGCGATGATCGATTCACCGTAATCCGCCCGCGAACTGTTCTCGTTGAAAATTCCTTCCACCTGGAGATTTAGCAACACTCCCGGATCCGTTGCCAGTGGTGAGCCGGTCGTATAGTCGCTTATTTCGATGTGACCTCTTCCTCGTTCGGTCATCTTCGCACCGACCCAGCCGATGCCGGTCAGCGTTTCCTTGCTGTTCACGCCGAGCAGGGCGAGGATCTCCGGATCGTAATGGAACTGCAGTGTGTACTCGGAGAGATCCTTGCCGATCGTGCGATCAATCAGAATGGGGATATCCCGTTTCTCGCCGTAGTGCAGCAGGACGTACTCGGGCAGTGAGAGCGTCACATGTTTCGGGGAACCCTGCACCCACACCTCGTCGATGCATTCCGCATCGTCAGCGTCGTCCGCCCGCACGATGAAGCGGAAACTGCGGATCATGTCGTCATTCGAACGCTTCGCACGGAAGCGCCATGTCGCCGATCCGCTTTCACCAGGCTTCAGAAGCGACGGGGTGAGGCTTTTCTGTGTGATCTCTCCGTCGGCCAGGAGCACGCCGGAGGGTACGATCAGCAATGCCTGCACATTGTGGGCATCGACCGCCCCATTGTTCGTCACGGTCAGAAGCAGCGAGCACTCCGGATAGGCGAAATCCCCGATATCCCAATCGAAATACAGGGAATCCTCGGGGATCGAGCTGCAGATTGCATCGAGCAGTGGTCGTTGCGTGGCGGGGACATGCACGGACAGCTGGCATTCGCGGGAGGGGTGATTGTCCGAGGTGACGGTCAGGAGTATCGGGATGTCAGCCGGCGCTTCGCGTCGCAATGCTTCGACATTCCAGGTCACGCGCACCGATGCACTGCTGGCGAGATCACCCACGGTCTTCTCGATATCGTCGACCACTGTCATGAAGGAGCCGAGGACGTTTATTGTAACGCGCACATTTTCCGCCGTACCCAGGCCGATGTTCGTCAGATTCAGGATGACTTCGAAGGGGTTTCCCAGGTATTCACCGGTGCCGGTGTCGATGAACAATGTATCGACTGACCAGCACGACGGCATGATGATCGGATCCTCCGTTTTCGGAATGAATACATCACTGCAGCATTGTTCCGTGACGCCGATGGAATCGAGAACCTGTGCACAGATGCGGTAGGTACCGTCATTTGCACGCATTTCGGGATGCAGCCGCCATTCCAGCTCGCTACTCTGACCGATGCCCAGTGCGGGAACGTACCGACCGGCGGTCTCTCCCTCGGCCAGGGAAACGGATGGTGGAAGAACGATGGTCGGGGTGAGACCGCGACCGACGGCATTGCCGGTGTTGGTGATGCGCATGGAGAAGAGCAGCGGATCCGGTTGATAGCGGTTTTCCGTGTACGTGAGCGTATCGGGGACGGAGCAAACCAGCGTGTACTCCGGTCGTCGGACCGCAGGGACGTACACCGGCAACCGGCATTCCGCAATCACGATCTGCCGGCCGAGTCCGCCACGCCCCATCACCTGGAACACCAGCGTATCCCACACCGCGGTACTGCGCGGGAGCGCACGCACGGTCCACTGTTCGGTGCGTGTGTTTCCGATCTGCATGGTGCCTGCCGGACGCGGATTGCTGCCCACTGGCGTGAAGCTAGGTGGCCCCACGAACATAATCTGGCAGTCTTCGGCGTAGGTCTCCCCGATATTTTCCGCCACGGTCGTCACGACGAAGGGATTCGGCACGTAGTCATATGTCTGGTCGCTGAAGACAAGAGAATCATCAGGTGTGCTGCACAGCAGTGTGAACTCGGGCATACGCACCCGTTGCACCCAGATGGGGTAGGAGCACCAGGCAGGATTGGTATCGTCCCCCTGGATGTTCACGTGTACGGTGTCGTAGCCGTCCGTCTCCCGCGGATGGATCTGTACACGGAAGGTGCCGCTTGTTTCCTCGCTGGGAAGCAGAACCTCCGCCAGTTGTCGATGCGCAGGTGGAATGATTGTGAAGCGGGTGTCCTGGAGAAGCTGCGCGCGGACATCCTTCGTCTGTCCGCTACCGACATTCTGTGCGCGCACGTGAATGTCGAATTCCTCCGGTTCGTAATACTGCTCGCGGAAGAAGATCGTGTCGGGTGCACTGATGTCGCAGACCAGGGCGGATGACAACGCAGGATCCACTACGATGCGATGCCAGCAGGCGATGGTCGGGTGATTGTCGGATGTCACGGAAAAATAGATCGGTATGGAATCGAGATCCTGCTGTTTTGTTGCGAGCAGACGCCAGTGTGCGGTGGCGCTCCCGCCGGGCGGAACAATGCTCGGCGTGACCTTCTGTACATTCACCGTCGGCGTGACCAGCTCCACGATGTCGGGATCGGTGACAAGCACGGCCTGCACATTCCACGCTTCCTTGCTTCCGGTGTTGTACACCGTAACGGAAACGTCAAAAGGATTCGGTTCGTAGCGTTTCTCTTCGTCATTCCAGATCAGGGCATCCGGTGCACTCACCTCGCAATTGATACGTGGCTCGCGCGGCAGGATCTTAATGCGCCCGTTGCGCAGCATGGGCGTAAGACAGTAGGCGTGGAAATCCCAGTTGATCAGGTACAGCGGTGTGAACGTGACATTCGCAACATCCCCAGCTCGGAAATGGACGTAGAACAGGACGCCCCCTGCCGTGTTCATCTCCATGTTTTCCTCGCAGTGCACGAGGACGGTTGATGTCATCAGCTGCGCCGAGACCGGATGGCCTTCGAGCAGGGTACCGTCGGTACTGATCCCCGTGCACTGCAGCACGTTGTGATCGTAGCCGATGCTGATGTCCGATTTACTGAAAATCTCATTGACCGGCGTTTCGAGAAGGACCGGAATGACGACTTCCTTGGTCGATCCGACCTCCGCGTCTCCGAGCCTGATTCCGACCGGCTTGAACTGCGAACGGTCCAGCGGTGCCACGTACGTGCGAGTGCGCGACACCGTTCCGCCGCAGAAATCCTTCAGAACCAGTTCCACGGTGCGCATGCTGCCGTCGGGACAGTCGGATTCGTA
>JAFGKR010000014.1 GCA_016928515.1 Bacteroidota bacterium
CCCTTTTCCCCTTTTACCCTTTTACCCTTTTACCCTTTTACCCTTTTACCCTCTTAACCTTTTAACCTCATCCCCCCCCAACCAACGGATTCCCGCAGGCAAACCTGCGGATTTCCGCACCCTGAATATTCCTACCTTTCTTATTCGAGCAATTTATCGCGATTTCATTCTGGCACAATTCTTGCGATAAGGAGGATGAAAACTTCTTCCCGAAGCAATCTGAATCAGCTGAGGTACTGTCATGACTCAACCGAACGTCCTGCTGTCATACCGCATCCGCTTCCGGTGGATGCGTGCGCACGGAGGGAGGAAACGCGTATGAATATTCTCGTCATTCTCAAGCATGTGCCGGATCTCGTCGAGGAACTGGAGATCAACGCTGAGGGTACGGACCTCGACCGCTCGTGGATGCGCTACATCCCGAGCGAGTACGATGAACACGCGCTGGAACAGGCCATCCTGCTCAAGGAAGAGCACGGCGGGACAGTCACGGCACTCACTTTGCAAATCGGCGAGGTGGAAGACACGCTCTTCACCGCCTCCGCCAAGGGAGCGGACCGCCTCGTGCGCATTGAAGGCGATTTCGAAGGCATCTCCTCACGGAACGCCGCTGCAGTCTATGCCGATCATGTGCGCCGGAACAGCTACGACCTGATCCTCACCGGCGTACAGGCGTATGATGATCTCGAAGGACCCGTCGGTGCGCGTCTCGCCGCCATGCTGGCGCTTCCCTACGTCGGAGTGGTCAGCGGCCTGCATGTCGATCCCACAGCGGGTGTGGTACATCTGCACAAGGAGTATCCCGGCGGAATGCTCACCGTCATCCGCACGGAACTGCCGGCAGTCGTCGGCATTCAGAGCGCCATGAAGCCGCCACGCTACGTTCCCATCGCGAAAATCCGCCAGGCATCAAAATCGGCCGCCATCGAAGAGGCGGATGCACCGGCCGATGCCCTGCAACCCGCACCGTACAACATCCGCCGCGTCTCCAAGCCGCAATCCGGCGGACGCGCAGAGATGATCGAGGGCAGCACAGATGATATCGCGGTTCGGCTGCTGGAAATTTTTACCGAACACGGACTGGTGAGGTGAACCATGAATACATCGATATTTGTGATCGCGGAACATCTCGAAGGGAGACTCGCGGATATGGTGTTCGAAATGCTGGGCAAGGCTCGCGCCATCGCCGATGCAGACGGCGGACAGGTCACGGCCGTGCTGGCAGGATATGACGTGTCGTCCCTGACCGCAACGCTGGGTGCTGCCGACACTGTGATCCTGATTCACGATGAGCTGCTCGCGGAGTTCGCACCGCAGCCGTACGTCCGCGTTCTGGCGCGGCTGATTTCCGAACGGAAGCCGGGACTGCTGCTCGTCGGCTCCACCTCCATGGGGCTCGATCTCGCACCCGCCCTGTCGACGGAGCTGGACGCCCCGATGATCTCCTCCTGCGTGGATATCACCACGGAAGGTGATGACTACGTCCTCACCAGCCAGCTGTACGGCGGCAAGATCATGACGGAAACCGCCGTGACCGGCGAAACGGTCATCGCGCAGATTCTGCCGGGAGTTTTCCGGATGGAGGACGGACAGAAGGAAGGGACACCCGAGGTGGAGACGGTTGGCGCCGACATGCAGCCCGAGGATTTCCGGATGCGCTTCGAAAACTTCATCAAGCCGAAAGCGGGCGACCTCGACATCACCCAGGCACCGATCCTCGTCTCCGTCGGACGCGGCATCCAGACACAGGAGAATATCGAGCTGGCACAGCAGCTTGCTGACACCATGGGTGGAGTGGTTTCCTCCTCGCGTCCGATCGTGGACCAGGACTGGCTGCCCGTGACGCGGCAGGTCGGCAAATCAGGCATGACGGTCAAGCCCCGCCTGTACCTGGCGCTCGGCATCAGCGGGGCACCCGAACATGTCGAAGGGATGAAGAACGCGGATCTGATCGTCGCAGTCAACACCGATCCCGATGCCCCGATTTTCTCTGTGGCGCATTACGGCGCCGTCGCCGATATCTTCGACGTCATTCCCGCGCTCAGCGACCACCTCGCAGAGAAGACGTCATGAACGAGACAGGAGCCATGAACGGCACTGGGGTCATGAACGGTACTGGGGTCATGAGCAGCACCGAGGTCGGCCGCGACACACTGATCGGGATGCCGCCCTGGGCGATCGTCCTCTTCTATGTGCTGACCGCAGCCGCGATCGGCATCTTCGCCTGGGGCGCATGGCGGCTCATTCGGAAATACCGGCAGGGACGTAGGGACCTGCGGCATCGGCCCGGTCCCGCAAAACTCGTCAGCACCGCGTTCCGCGTTCTCGGGAACGTCACCGTGCTCCGTGACGATCTCTACGCCGGCATCGCGCACCTGTTCGTCCTCTCCGGTTTCCTGGTCCTGTTCGTCGGTACCCTGATCGTGCTCGTGGATCGCGACATCCTGCGTTTTGTCCTTCCCTCTTGGGTGTTCTGGAAAGGGGATTTCTATCTCGGCTTCTCGACGTTCATGGATATCTTCGGGCTCGTGCTGCTCGCAGGCCTGCTCATGCTCGCCGTGCGCCGCGCATTTTTCCGGCTTCCCCAACTGGATTACCGCCACCGTTTCCGCGAAGAGAAATCCCGGCGTTCGATGACGGCGGGAGACTGGGTGTTTCTCGGTCTCATTTTCTTCATCGTCTTCGGCGGATACGCCCTGGAAGCCGTGCGCCTGGTCGCCGTACGTCCGGAGTTCGAAGTCTGGTCACCGGTGGGATGGTGGGCCTCAGATCTCCTGCGAGCCGCCGACATGGACGCCGGGGACGCCTCTTCCTGGTATCCTCTCTTCTGGTGGGCCCACAGCTTGGCCTCTCTGGCCTTCGTCGCATACGTGCCCTGGTCCAAGGCCGTGCACATGCTGCTCGGCTACTTCTCCCTCGCCTGGCAGGATGAAACGCTCAACGCGCAGCTCCCCCGCGCGTTGGAGAACGACGCCGCCGGATACGTTTCCTTCAAGGACATGACATGGGTGGAACTGCTCGCGCTCGACGCCTGCATCCGCTGCGGACGCTGCCAGTCGCGCTGTCCGTCATCCGTGGCCGGGCTTCCGCTTTCCCCCCGCGACGTGATTCTCGAACTGCGGGATGCAGCCGGCAGAAACGGCAACGGAACGGGGAAACTCGCGGGTGACGTCATTCCACAGGAAACGCTGTGGTCCTGCATCAGCTGCTACAATTGCGGGACACACTGTCCGGTGGGCGTGAACCACGTCCCACTCATGGTGCAGCTGCGCCGCGCGCTGGTCAGCGAGGGCGCGGTGGACGAACAGCTGCAGCAGACGCTCATCAACCTGCAGCGCTGCGGGAATGCCATGGGGCAATCCGATCGCATGCGCGCCAAGTGGACGCAGCCACTGCCGTTCACAATCAGGGACGCGCGGAAGGAGGAAGTCGAGTACCTGTGGTTCGTCGGCGACAACGCGTCCTACGATCCACGAGTGCAGGAGTACACGCGCACCGTGGCGAAGCTGTTCGATGCGGCCGGGCTCGATTTCGGCATCCTCTACGAGGCGGAACGCAATGCCGGGAACGACGTGCGACGTGTCGGCGAGGAGGGACTCTTCGAGATGCTCGCAGAGAAGAACATCCGCGCGTTCGAGAAAAGCCGCTTCCGCGCCATCGTGACGACGGATCCGCACAGCTACAATACGCTGAAAAATGAGTATCCCGCCCTTGGAGCGGAGTACCCCGTCTTCCACTACACGGAAGTCCTGCAGTCCCTCATCGAACAGGGACGCCTGCTTCCCGTGCGTCGTCTGGGCGCACGCGTGACGTACCAGGATCCCTGCTATCTCGCGCGCTATAACGGTATCGAGCGGGCGCCGCGGGAACTGCTCGAATACGCCGGCGTCGACGTGGTCGAGATGAAGCGCCGGGGACGCGACGCCTGGTGCTGCGGCGCGGGTGGCGGACGACTCTGGATGGAGGACATCCCGACGAAGGACGAGCGTCCCGCCGAGCAGCGCATCCGCGAAGCGGCCGGATTGGGCGTCGATACGCTGGTGACGGCCTGCCCGAAAGACATCGTCATGTTCAGCGACGCGATCAAGAACGTGGGAATGGAGGGAGGTTTCTTTGTGCGCGACGTCGCGTACTACGTGTGGGAATCGATCGAACAACCCATCCCGGAACATCTGGAAAAGGAGGCATGATCCATGCTTGCCGGCGAAGAAGTCATTGAACAGATGTGGGGCGTGAGCCTCGACCGGCTGTACGATTCGGACGAAGGACAGCGCATTCTCTCCTGCATACAGTGCGGCACATGTGCCGGCGCCTGTCCCTATGGAGAGCATATGCTCTATCCTCCCCGCCGCATCATCACGATGCTCAAGGCCGGACTTATCGAGGACGTCTTCGACTCAGACAGCCTGTTCAAATGCGTCAACTGCTACACCTGCATGACAAAATGTCCACGGAACATCCGCCTGACGGAAATCCTGCTGCCTCTGGTAAAGGAGCAGAGCGCGGTCCGTCTCGAGGAAATGCCCGCGGAGTTGCAGAAAGCCATCGAGAACACCTATCGCTACGGAAACACCTACGGGGAATCCGCCCGCAAGCGCGCCGCCTGGATCGAGACGATCGAGGTGCCCATCCGTATTCTCGCGAAGGATCCCGCTCCCGTCGACATCCTCTGGTTCGTGGAATGCGATCTCTCCTATCACCCCCGGGGACAGGCTGCGGCAAGGGCCACAGCCCTGCTTTTCCATCTGCTGGGACTGGATTTCGCGATTCTTGGTCCGGAGGAGCGCTGCGCCGGCGACTGCGGTCGCCTCTCCTGGGAGCCCGGGCTCGCGGAGACGCTGGTGGACTACAATCTGTCCATCTTCGACAAGTACACCTTCAACCGTATCGTCACCAACGATCCGCATGCGCTCGACGCGTTCAAATTCCGTTATCCGATGTTCGCGTTCAAGCACAAAACGACGGCCACGGTGCCGGAACTGTATGCGCATCTCGATCGGCTCAAACCGATGCTGACGAAAAAGCTTGATTATCTGGTAACCTATCACGATTCCTGCTGCCTCGGTCGCCACAACGGGTTCTACGATGAGCCACGCGCACTGCTCGAGGCGATTCCCGGCGTGCGGCTGGTGGAGATGGATCATAACCGCGAAAATTCCATCTGCTGCGGAGGCGGCGGAGGCGGTATGTGGCTCGACACCTGGTACAAGCAGCAGGGCATCGAGCGGCTGTCGGACCGCCGGCTTCGCGAGGTAATCGCCACGCGCGCGAATGTCCTCGCGGTGGCCTGTCCCTATGAAGTCTCGCGCTTCGAGGACGCGGTCAAGCTCGCCGGATACGAAGACCGCATCATCGTGCGCGACATCACCGAACTCCTTGTCGAAGCCATCGGAGGACACTGACATGAAAGGCAATGGTGACATTCGCATCGGCTTCTACATCTGCCACTGCGGCACGAATATCGCGGGCCTGATCGACGTCGCGCGCATCGCGGAGTATGCCGGAACGCTGCCAGGAGTGGTCGTGGCGCGGGATTACAAGTACATGTGTTCCGATCCGGGGCAGGATCTCCTGCGTGAAGACATCGCCGCGTATCATCTCATGCGCATCGTCGTCGCATCCTGTTCTCCTCTCCTGCATGAACAGACCTTCCGCCGT
Organism: Bacteroidota bacterium; assembly: GCA_016928515.1. Taxonomy (GTDB): domain Bacteria; phylum Bacteroidota; class Ignavibacteria; order SZUA-365; family SZUA-365; genus BM516. Next base: position 5,659 of record JAFGKR010000014.1, read on the forward strand.
GCGGCCGAGAAGGGCGGCATCAATCCCTACTTCGTACAGATGGTCAACATCCGCGAGCACGGCACCTGGGTGCACGACGACGCGGAATACATGACCGGCAAGGCCATGGACATGGTACGCGCGGCGGTCCTCCGCGTGTATGCCCATCAACCACTGGAGCGCAAGCAGGTGCCCATCACACCCGACGTGCTCATCGTGGGCGGCGGCATCGCCGGCATCCACGCAGCGTTGACCATGGCCGACGCCGGCAAACACGTCTATCTCGTCGAGCGCGAGCCAACCATAGGCGGACACATGGCGCAGTTCGACAAGACCTTCCCCACGCTCGACTGCGCCGCCTGCATTCTCACGCCCAAGATGACGGCGGTGAAGGCACATCCCAACATCACGCTGTGGACCTGGTCCGAAGTCGAGAAAGTGGACGGTTTCATCGGCAACTTCACCGTCACCGTCAAGCGCAAGGCCCGCTACGTCGACGAGGATCTCTGCGTCGGGTGCATGGAATGCATCGAGGCCTGCATATACAAGCAGGGCAAATTCCCCGACGAGTTCAACATGGGACTAAGCAAGCGTAAGCCCATCTTCATTCCCTTCCCGCAGGCCGTGCCTCCCGTACCGGTCATCGATCCCGGGCAGTGCCTGCACCTGAAGAAGGGGACGTGCAAGGACACCTGCGTGGAAATCTGCGCCGACCGCAAGGCGATCAATTTCGAACAGGAGCCGGAGTACAAGGAGATTGAAGTCGGCGCCATCATCCTCGCGACGGGATTCACTCCGTTCGATGCCACACGCATCCCGTACTACGGCTACGGCAAGTACCCGAACGTGTACACCGCGCTGGAACTGGAGCGTCTCGTCAATGCCTCGGGACCGACCGGTGGCGAGGTCCGGCTGCCCGACGGACGCACACCCGAACGCGTTGCCATCGTGCATTGCGTGGGCTCGCGAGACGAGCACTACAACCGTTGGTGTTCCCGCGTCTGCTGCATGTATTCGATGAAGCTGGCGCATCTCGTGAAGGAAAAAACGCATGCCGAGATCTTTAATTTCTACATCGACATGCGCGCGCCGGGAAAGAGTATGGAGGAATTCTATAATCGCATTTCCTCCGAGGGCATTCATCTCGTACGCGGCCGGGTGGCGGACGTGTATCCTGAAACGCTTGAGAAAAAGACCAACGGCCAGATCGGGCGCGTGATAGTGCAGGCGGAGGACACACTGATCGGCCGAATCCGAAAGATCCCGGTGGACATGCTCATCCTCAGCACGGGACTGCAGCCGCGGATCGACGCCGAGGAGATCCGCCGCATGTTCAACATCTCCTGCTCCGCCGGCGGTTTCTTCCTCGAACGCCATCCGAAGCTCGCGCCGGTGAACACATTCACCGACGGCATCTTCCTCGCCGGCACCTGCCAGGGACCGAAGGATATTCCCGACACCGTGGCGCAGGCGGGTGCGGCGGCATCCGAAGCGCTGGCCCTGATCGACCGCGGCGTCTTCGAGCTGGAGCCCAACACTGCTTACATCATGGAAGACGACTGTTCCGGATGCAAGTCCTGCATTCCCCTCTGTCCCTACACGGCCATCGCCTTCAAGGAGGAGAAGCAAAAGGCGGAGATCAACGAAGCACTGTGCAAAGGCTGCGGTACCTGCGTGGCCAGTTGTCCCTCGGGCTCGATCCGCCAGCATCTCTTCGAGGACGAGGAAATCTATCGCGAGATCCGCGGACTGCTGGCATACGCATGAAAAACGCACACAGGAGACCACACGATGAATGAAACGATTGAAACGACACAGACGGCGCAGCCGTGGCGTCCCCGCATCGTTGCGTTTTTCTGCAACTGGTGCACCTATACAGCCGCGGATCTCGCCGGTGTGTCCCGCATGAAATACGCGCCCAACACGCGTATCATCCGCGTAATGTGTTCCGGCCGCATTGATCCGCAGTTCGTGCTGGAGGCGCTTTCCGAGGGTGCCGACGGTGTGCTGATCGGAGGTTGCCATCCCGGTGACTGCCATTATGCAGAGGGCAATTACAAGGCACTGCGCCGCTTCCACCTCCTTCGCCGCATGCTCATCGGTATGGGGATCGACGAGAAGCGCTTCCGTCTCGAATGGATTTCGGCCTCGGAGGGCGACAAGGTGAAAACCGTCATCAATGACATGGTGGAACAGTTGCAGCAGCTCGGTCCGCTTGACATCCCGGCGCGTCGGAAGGCGTGGGATGTGGAGCTGGAAGAGGCGAAAGCGCAGGTCCCACGGTACGAAGAATTCGAGGAGGCCGCCCATGTCTGACAAACCCAAGATCGGCCTGTACTGGTGTGCCTCCTGCGGCGGCTGCGAGGAGTCCGTCGTCGACCTCGCCGAGGACATCCTCGACGTCGTGGAGGCCGTGGACATCATCTTCTGGCCCGTGGCCATGGATTTCAAGAGAGCCGACGTCGAGGCGATGGATGATCGGTCCATCACCGCCACACTGATCAATGGTGCGGTGCGTACATCCGAACAGGAAGAAATGGTGCGTCTGCTGCGGCGCAAGAGCGCGGTGATCATCGCCTACGGATCCTGCGCCCATCTCGGCGGCATCCCGGGGATGGCGAATCAGTTCGACCGCGAACAAATTCTGCGTTACGTCTATGAGGATGCGCCCACGGTGGTGAACGACGAGAAAACGCGGCCCGCGACCGCGCATCGCTTCAATGGTTCGGAAGCCACGCTTCCTGTTTTTCACGCGACCGTTCGTGCGCTGGACCAGGTGATCGACGTCGACTACTACATCCCCGGCTGCGCGCCCACACCGGCGTTGCTGAAGGCCGCAGTGGAGGCGCTGCTGACCGGCACACTGCCACCGAAGGGCACAGTGCTCGCACCGGACATCGCGCTGTGCGACGAGTGTCCGCGCAAGGAGTCCAAACCTGAGGATCTGCGCATTGAGCGCTTTCACAGGCCGCATGCCGTGATGGCGGATCCCGACACCTGCCTGCTCGCACAGGGCATCGTGTGCATGGGACCCGCGACACGTGGCGGCTGTGAGGCGCTGTGCGTCAAGGGCAACATGCCCTGCACCGGCTGCTTCGGTCCGACTTCCCGTGTACGCGATCAGGGAGCGAAAATCCTTTCCTCTCTCGCCGCAAGCGTCGCCGCCGACGAGGAGGCGGACATCATTTCCATCCTCAGTACCATCCCGGATCCGATCGGCACGTTTTATCGCTACGGTCTGCCGGGATCCCTTCTCCGCAAATTGCTGTCGCAATCATCCTGGACAGGAGGAACGAGTCATCATGCATGATCAAGCCAAGGAACTCTGGAACGAGGCGCAGGCCCGCGCGAACCGTTCCGCGATGCATTCGCGGCGCATCACGATCGATCCGATCACGCGGCTGGAGGGACACGGGAAGATCGACATCTTTCTCAACGCCGAGGGAAATGTGGACCGCGCCTTTTTCCAGGTGCCGGAGCTACGCGGATTCGAGATTTTCAGCCTCGGGAGGCCGGCCGAAGACATGCCGCAGATCACCAGCCGCATCTGCGGGGTGTGTCCTACGGCACATCACATGTGCGCCACAAAAGCGCTGGACGACCTCTACAAGGTCGATCCGCCACCGACCGCGAAGAAGTTGCGCGAGCTGATGTACAACATCTTCATGCTCGAGGATCATGCGCTGCACGTTTACATACTCGGCGGCCCGGATTTCATTGTCGGTCCTGACGCTCCCGCTGCGCTGCGCAACGTGGTCGGTGTCATCGGCAAAGTCGGTGTCGAGATCGGGAAGAAAGTCATCAGCACCCGGCGTCGACTGCGCGAGCTGATGATACAGATGGCCGGCAAGGCGGTGCATCCCGTCTTCGGCCTACCGGGGGGCGTTTCGAAGGGGATCACCGAGGAGGACATCGGGCATTTCCGCGAGGTCGCGCAGGATGCGCTTGCATTCGCGCACTTCACGCTTCAGGTATTCCACGACCTCGTACTGAAAAACGATGACTACGTGAAGCTCATAACATCCGACACGTACACGCATCAGACCTATTACATGGGCCTGGTGGATGACAACAACAACGTCACCTTCTATGACGGGAATTTGCGCGTGGTGGATCCGACCGGCGACGTCTTTGCGCGCTTCCCGGCGCAGAAGTATCTCGATTACGTGGGCGAGCACGTGGAGCCGTGGAGTTACGTGAAGTTCTGCTATCTCAAACCGGTCGGGTGGAAAGGGTTCACCGACGGCGTGGACAGCGGGATCTACTCCGTGGCACCTCTCGCGCGCCTGAACGCGGCGCAGGGCATGGCCACACCCGAAGCGCAGAAGGCCTACGATGAATACTTCGCCACGCTCGGACAGCCCGTGCATCATACGCTGGCGAATCACTGGGCGCGCGTGGTGGAAATGCTGCAGGCAGCCGAGCGTATCGTCGAGCTGGTACACGATCCGGAGATCACCGGGACGGACATCCGCACCCTGCCGACGAAGACGCCCACGTCGGGCATCGGCGTGGTGGAGGCGCCGCGCGGCACACTGTTCCATCACTATGAAACCGACGAACGGGGGCTGATCACGAAGGCGAATCTCATCGTGGCGACGCAGAACAATTCCGCGCGCATGGCCATGAGCGTCGAGAAGGCGGCGAAGGATCTGATCCACGATGGTGAGGTGTCGGACGGGCTGCTCAACCGCATCGAGATGGCCTTCCGCGCGTATGATCCCTGTCACGCCTGCGCCACGCATACGCTGCCAGGGCAGATGCCGCTGATCGCCCGCATCCGAAGCTGCGACGGCAGCATTCTGCGTGAGGAACGGCGGTGACCGGATCACGACGCCGCTCCGGCCGCATGCTGGTTCTGGCCATGGGTAATGATCTTCTGAGCGACGACGGCGTGGCTCTCCACGCCGCTCGTCTGCTGCGGAAGGTCGCTCCCACATCAGTCGATGTACGAGAGACGGGAGAGGCGGGATTCGCGTTGCTCGAATTTCTCGAGGGATACGACCGCGCGCTCATCCTTGACGCGATCGAAACCGGCAACCACGAACCGGGAACACTGCTGCGCTTAACAGAGGAGGATTTCACTGCGCTTCCTTCCCCCTCCCCGCATTACGCGGGTCTCCCCGATCTGCGTCTGCTCGCCGAGCGCAGCGGGATCCGCTTCCCTGCCGACGTCCTGATTCTTGCGATGGAGGTTGAGGACGCGCGCAGCATCGGGGAACAGCTGACACCGAAGGTGTCCGTGGAGCTGCAAACGTATGTCCGCGAGGCAGACGGGATTCTCCGCGATTGGGTGCGCGGCAGCGACTGAACCGCCGGCCGTTCTGCGAATCGTCAGACGGTGATAACTACTGGCCCTCTCCCCCTCTGCCGCCGCTGACCAGATGATTCCGGATAATCTGCGTCCATTTCTCCTGCACATCCCGGTTGAGTGCCGAAAGCTTGCCGTAGACGAAGGTGTCTCTCGAGGTATTGATGATTTCCTCCATCTCCAGCCGTGCAATCGATTCAAGCTCCCGTAACTTCATCGCGGTCATGACCGTGTAGCCGTATTTTTCACCGAAACGAAGCACGCTGCGCAACACCGCCACCGCCCCCGTGACCGCCACGAGCAGAATCGTGTTCCGGATCAGATCCGGTGCCGGATTGCTCTGCTGTGTCAGATAGGTAACGACAATGGGGGCAGCCACTCCGAGGAAAACGATGCTCACGTTGAACAACCCGTCGATGCGCTTCAACCAGCCTGCCTGACTGGAAAAATCATTTCGCTCCGCGCTGATCTCGTCCAGAGACTCCGAAAGAGCCTGAACGGCGCCCTGTACCAGTTGATCGGTTTGCTCGATGGAATCGCGTGATTCAGCCATGTCAGCCTCGTCGGGACTACGGTGAAAATCGACGGTTTTCTGCCACCGCCGCATATTCGCTACAGAACTCCGCTGCCGGATCGCAATACGAACGATGCGTTCCCCGTCATGCAGACAATGCTGCGGACGGGAAACTATGTCATCGGCAGACCGATCGGATAGACAGAGAAGCTCAATTGCTCCGGCCTATATTAGGCAATTCGGACGCAAATGACAACACAGAACGCTCGAAACGAAAATCGCTCGAAACGACAGGACTCTCAAAGAGGAAATCGCCGACGACAGGGAAATCGGGAAAGGCTGAACGGAAGGACACGCATTCGAATCCTACCGCAGCACCAGCACCCGGCGGCTCACCGAGCCGACCGATGAACGAAGCGTCATGAAATACGTCCCGGATGCGAGGCGCCCGGGATTCCAGAGGATGCTATGCGCCCCGCCGGCATGGCGTCCTTCGCGCAGAATATCCAGGCGGCGACCGAGGGCGTCGTGCACGGCGAGCTGCAGCTGCATCGCATGAGGGAGCTGAACTTCGATCACCGCAGAGGAACGAACGGGATTCGTCAGGATGCGCAGTTCCGGCTGCCGCGGCAATGCTGGCGCGGCTGCCACGCCGACGGTGGAATAGTCGAACGGCTCGTCGACAAGATGATACTGCTCCTCGCTCTGTCCGTTGTAATCACGGCGGAGATACGGACAGACGAGCGGCGTTCGCTCGACTGCCTGAAGCGCCAGTGGTGCCGGTTCCCCGGCATTCCAATCGTACAGCGGGATAGTGGAAGGATCGAACAGCGGCATCAGACCGCGTTCATAAGCGATGTGGAACAGGCCGAAATTGCCCGGCTCATGTCCTGCGATCCAGGTTCCGATGATGTCCACGAGGAAGGGATTCTTGCCAAAGACGAGAAGGTTTGTCATGAAGTCCTGAGGCGTGTCGCCCGGACCGGGTCCGCGGTTGAATCCGTCGCCGTTGCGGCCGTATATCCCCTCGATGACGTTGAGTCCCGTACGTGTGACGCTGTGACTGTCGCAGGTGCGCTGCGCCCAAGTTTCCATGCCGTATCCGCCGTCGGCCCCGCGTCCGGGACGATCCCATCGCGGGATGCCGCGTGCGCGATGTTCGGCATACAGCGCATCGATGCGCTGTTCGAAGTCGGGATGAAAATCCTGCACTACGGACGCGGGTTCGGTTTTCATGCTGTCCACGCCTTCGCAGAAATGCACGTAGCGGCTGATGACCATCCCCTGCAGATTCTTCGCGGTCAGGGTCATACCCATGCCGTGCGTCTTGAGCTTGGCGATGTTGAGCAGCCAACTCTCGTCGTCGTTGTACGGGGCGACATAGCCGATGCGACGGGAGACCACACCGTCGGGGATATCGCGCCAGATGACTTCCGTCCCCGGTTGCAACGTGTCCAGCGTCATCTCGCGGAGTTGTCGGCCGGTCGGGAAATCATGGACGTGCATCCCGTACTTCTGTGCGATCCGCTCCATCAGCACACCGGTCACGGAATATTCCCCGGTACAGTATCCGTCGCCCAGCCAGTTGCCTTCACGTGCGAACATGTTGTCGCCCGGGAAACCCAGTGCCGTGACACCGGCCGCAATGCCGTCGACGAAATCCAGATCCGTGATAATACCCATGCCTGCGGGCGTGTTCCCCGTGCCGGATGTGCAGGTGAGATTCGGCTTGATGGCAAGGGCGTGGGTGAAAGGGATGCCGCCGTTCTCGGCGGGCTGAAAGAGCTCCGCCGCGAATGCCGCACCGGCGGCGTGTTTGACCGTCGCAGCCAGTTTATCCGGCACCTGCGTGCGCCTGATGAAAACGGCGTCAGGATGCGCCTCGATGAAGGGATGCAGACGCAGCGAATCCGGTTGCAGTACCGAAGCGCTGGTCCGCGCATGCAGCATGTGTGGTGGACGCGGCAGCGTGCACAGCGCTCCCGCGGCTGCGCTCGTGACGAGAAAGCGGCGACGATCCATCATGACCTCCAAGATCCCGTGGATGAGATTCCAGTCAGAGGAGTTGGCAGAGTGCAAAGAGCAGGGATTATTCAGCGTTCAGCGTTCAGCACTCTGCGCTCTGCGCTTTGCTCTCTGTACTCTGTACTCTGCACTCTGCTCTCTGCACTCTGCACTCTGCGCTTTGCACTCTGCGCTTTGCTCTCTGCGCTCTGCTCTCTGTGCTCTGCTCTCTGCGCTCTGCTCTCTGCGCTCTGCACTCTGGGTTTCAGGCCCGCTGCCATGATGCAGCTACCGGTGAACAGGGTCGACTGTTCAGAGTACCATCACGATGCCGAGCGTCCCCTGCAGTCCGGTGAAATTCTTCTGCTGGGTGTAGAGCACATCCTGGAACTCGAGGAACTGATACTTGGCGCCGAGGGAGATGCCGAAGGTGTCGGCAAAGAGGAAGTCAAGTCCCCCGCCAAAATACCAGCCGAAACGGACGTAGGTCTTGGTGTCGTCGCTGCGATTGTCATTGCTGACCAGCAGCTTGTCGCGACCGGTGATGCCGACGTATGCACCGAGACCGGCCATGGCGTAGGGCTGCACCGGGCTCTCCGCCGGAAGCGGCGCGATGGAAAGGCCGAGCGTGACAGGCACAATGACGGCCCAGGCGTCGAAGTTTTCGAATTCCTCACCGATATTGCTGACGGCTTCCTTGAAATCGAAGGTATACGACGTGTACCACGCTCCAGCGGACACGTCGAAATACATCGGATGGGTCATCATCTTGCGGAAATGGAAATCGAGCCCCAGTGCCTGTGACTGCTCGATCTGCGCATCGGTTTGATCGTAAATATTTTCACCGATCCTGAATTCCTTCTCTTTGTCCTCCGGCCACCATGCTCCGAAACGGATGGTGTAAAATCCCTCACGCTCCTTTTCCTGTTTGATGATCATACGGGTTTCGGTCTGCCGCGTCTGCTCCTGCGCAACCAGCACGCCGGTGCCCAGAACCAGCACGAGAGCGATTGCCAGAATCTGTTTCATGTCTCCTCCAGATGATTGATTGATTTCCCGATGTCATTGAATGCGGAAAAGTACACATTTCCGCACAAATGGGAAAGAATCCGACGACATAATCACTCCTCCACAGTCACCACCCCTCACCGGAAATCCGTATCTTCACCTGATTCGCGTTCCACTTGTCCCTGTTCGGTGATTGCATGTCCATACTCCGCATCGGCACCTGCAGCTGGAAATACCCGTCCTGGGAGGGACTGGTCTATTCCGCCCCGAAAGGCATCGACTATCTTGCGGAGTATGCGGAAAAGTACGACACCGTGGAGATCGACCAGTGGTTCTGGTCTCTCCATGGACCGGGGAAGATCACGCTGCCACGCCCGGAAACGGTGCGCGAATACGCCGCGAGCGTTCCTCCATCCTTCCGCTTTTCAGTGAAAGTCCCGAACAGCATCACGCTTTCCCATTATTACCGGAAAACGAAGACGGCACCCCTCGAGGAGAATCCGGGCTTCCTGTCTCCGGAGCTGTTCCTGCGCTTTCTCGACACGCTCGAGCCGATGCATGGGCTCCTCGGACCGCTGATGCTACAGTTCGAATACCTCAACAAACAGAAAATGCCATCGCAGACACTGTTCCTCGAACGACTCGAGGCCTTCCTGGACGCCGTTCCACACGACTTCCCCATCGGCATCGAATCGCGGAATCCCAACTATCTGAACGCACGGTATTTTTCGCTGCTCGGCGAAAAACAGGCGCATCACGTGTACCTGCAGGGATACTACATGCCGCCCGCACGCGAGGTGTTCGCGGAAGCGGGACCGCATGAGACCGATGTGAGTGTCATCCGCCTGCACGGACCGGATCGCAAAGGGATGGAAGAAAAAAGCGGCGGCGAATGGAACCGGCTGATCGAGAAGCGTGATGCCGACCTGCAGGAGATCGCGGAGATGACACACGCCCTGCTTTCACAGGACGTGGACGTCTATCTGAATATCAACAATCACTTTGAAGGATCCGCCCCCCGTACCATCGAACGCCTGCGAACACTGCTCGATTGAAAACCGTCGCGCATCCCGCAAAGCTCAGACCGCGTGTTTCTGCCGAGGCTGAGGATCCATGATGCGGCGCATCATTTCGTCCGCCTGACGCGACGCGCGGCAGATGCCCAGCGTCAGAACGATCGCCCCCAGACTGAGCAGCACAATCGCAAGAGAAATCAGCAGTGCCATGACATCCTCCGTTCCTGTGGCATGATACCGCAGTATGTCGAACGGCGGACTCCCCTTCCAGTCAATTCCCGGTCAGGGATGAATTTCTGTGGTCATCGCAGGGTGACGGAAGCGCGCGTCATGCGGTCGAAATGCTCTACTCCTGCCCGACGGGTGTCTCGACGAGAATGCTGACCGTTCGGCAGTAGAAACGGCCTTCCGGCAGATCGTTCGTGTACATGTCGGTTTCGCCGCGGCCACTTGCCTGTGACAGGGGCACCTCGAGCGCGCGGGCCGCCGAATGTGCGCGTCCCTCCGACAGCGGCTGGTTCACGCTGTGCTCGCCGATGCGATCGGTGTATCCCGTAATCGTTACGGTGGCGTTCTCCTCGATGCGTGGGTGAATCATTTCCACGATGCGCATGTTTCTGGGACCCAGCTCCTCGGAATCGAAATCAAAGAGAATGAGGTTGTAGCGGTCGATGATCTTGTCACCGAGCTGTTCCTGCCGCTTTTTCTGTATCGTGATCTGCTCGACGGCGAGGCGGCCCGTTTCGGACTGCGCCTGCTGTGCAGCGGCATCGGTCACCGAGAGCATATACAGAAGGTCCTCGTCGGTGCGGGGAATATGCTCACGGTCCTCCTGCACGTCCCAGTCCAGTATCTCGGGAACATCGAGACGACCGGAGAAGGAGGTCAGTTCGGTCGCTCCCTGTCTCACGCGGAGTGACCAGGAAGTGACACCGGCGTCGCTGACGACCTCAGGACGAAAGCGGATCAGCGGCGGATTCACGATCCGCAGTGTGTCTTCGATAATCACGGGATCGAGAATTTCCGGGACGGAGGAATGGATTTCCACGCGGCGGTTTTCCTCGATGCCGTCCTGCTCCTGTATGTTCGAGGGCTTCCCGGGCAGATTGCGCGCCTCCACGGCAAGGCGCCCTTCCTCTATTCCCCATACCGAGACAAAATAATCCCGCACGGTCTCGGCACGCGTCTTCGAGAGTTGCGTGTCGCCACGTTCCTTGCCCTCGTCACTGTTGGTTCCGATGAGGCGAAGCTTCGCATGGGGATATTGCTGCATGCGCTGGCCGATGATGTTCAGCACATGATGATACATTTCGAGATTGTCCAGATCCTGAAGTCCGCGAACCGAAAAATCCGCTGTCTGATTCGCACGCAGCTTGAGGTAGCGGTCCGGAATGACTGTGCTACCCTCCTCGAAGAAGACGTAGTTGAGCAGCGGCCGCATTTCGGAGGAAACGAACTCTTCCACACGAACGACGGCGAGCGGCAGTTCCTTTCCATCAGCGGTCACACCCGACGCATCGACGGCAACCGCCAGTTTCGGTGGCGCGGGAGGCGGCGGCGG
>JAFGKR010000117.1 GCA_016928515.1 Bacteroidota bacterium
GCTTCCGGGTGGGAGGTAGGTTTCCATCACGGAGTTTCGTACTTTTCCGGAGTCATTCGCGCGCTATTCCTTTCGTCCAGAATTTGTTGTTTGAATTCTGCCGCCAGAAACCCTATCGTATGATCAAGAGAAAACGTCCCCTTTCGATTGACACGTTGAAACTCACGAACCCGCAGAGAGCGGCGGTGGGGCGCATCCTTACCGCGCAGAAAAATAAATACAAGAAGCTCCTGCATGAAGCACACGAGCGCATGCATATTATTGCGGACATGTCGACGAGTCTCGAGATCTGGTACAACGTCAACGGGAACTACGAGTACGTCAGCCGCTCATGCGAAGCAATACTCGGTTATCCCCCCGAGGCGTTCACTCGCGGGGCTGTCCGTCTCGAACAGCTGGTGCACCATGAGAGCGAAGAGCAGTTCCGTCAGGACAGAGCCGCGGCGCTCGAAGGCTTGAGCGGGGAACGAGTGGAGTATCGTATCCTTACTCGCGAGGGGGAAACGTGTTGGGTGGAGGCGCACTGGAATCCCGTCCTGACGCGCAAGGGAAAGCACATCGGCATTCGCATCAGTCTGCGGGATATCACCGAATTCAAGCAATGCCAGTCTTTTTCCCGCGCATACGAGTCGCTGTCACTGACCATCGCCAACGAACTGGAAGAAGTCGGTATCTTCTCCGTGACGCCGGATGTTACATTCAAGTCCTGGAATGCGGGGGCCGCAGGCATGCTGGGCTGGAAAAAGGAAGACATCATCGGAGGGCATCTGTCACGCATCACCGAAGCCGAGGATGTCCTCCGTATCATGGATGCGTCGCGTGAGGCCGGGTGCGACGGGAAGCAGGTGCTCGACGTTTCATTCCGCACAGAGGTGGGAGGGACCCTTCCTGTTCAGCTGATGTTGCTCAATCTGTGTGATCACAAGCAGCAGCTTCATCAGATCACCTTTCTGTTTCGTCCAACAGAATGATGTCACGTTGCCGCCGTTCCACGTTCCCGTATCCCGATGATTTTCAGTGTCTCGCTTGTGTTTTTTCTCGCCCTGATCGGCATGGAGTTCTGGGCTGCATTCGTGCATCGGCATATATATCACGGCATATTGTGGCCGGTGCATCGCTCGCATCACCGGAAATCCAGGAAAGGCCGATGTGAATTGAACGATGTGTTCGTGGTCGCCCATGCCCTGGTTGCGATGGGTGTGCTTGCTGCCGGTGTTCTCAGCATGCAGCCGACGCTTACGGCGTCAGGTGCCGGAATCAGCGCCTACGGCATCCTGTATGCGCTGGTTCACGATGGATACATCCACCAGCGTCTTCCCTTGCGGGTGCTCGACAGGTTCTCCATGTTCCGTCGTTTCAGGGAGGACCATCTCTATCACCATACCGGTGACCCCGGAGCCAACTTCGGCTTGTTTTTCTGGAACCGGAAATACGACTCTCCGCGATCGCGGGGAGAGCATGCGACATGAAATCCCTCGTTCGAATGAAAATCCGTCAGATCAACGCATTCACACATTCCCTCGCACGCAGCGATCCGCAGTATCGCGAGACCGTTCTGCCTTCAGGTCTGCGCGTGGTCACGGAGACCGTGCCCTCCGTCCATTCGCTCGCTGTGGGCATCTGGATCGATGCGGGGAGCCGTGACGAGACCGATGCGCAGAGCGGCATCGCACATTTCATCGAGCACACCGTCTTCAAAGGCACGGAGCGTCGGCGTACCCATCACATCGCACAATTTCTCGAGGCGGTTGGCGGGTACATCAACGCATTCACCACGAAAGATGCGACCTGTTATTACGCACGAGTGCTGCAGCCGCACCTGCCGCGTGCCGTGCATCTTCTTGCCGACCTCGTGCAGAATCCCGTCTTTCCGGTCAAGGAAATCGAGAAGGAAAAACAGGTCATCATTGACGAGCTGCGTGGTGCAGAGGACGATCCCGAGGATCTTGCACATGAGTATTTCGAAGCGTTGCTGTTCGGGACACACCCCCTCGGTCGTCCCATTCTCGGCCGCGAGGACGTCATCACGGAGCTGACCCGCGAAGGGCTGTTATCGTTTGTCCGTCAGCAATACACGGCAGGGAATATCACCGTCGCCGCGGCTGGCGCCGTCGACCATGAACAATTGGTGGCGCTGTGCCGCGATGAGCTGTCGCTGCTGCCCGCAGGGAAACAGGGAAAGCGGCGGAAACCGCGTCGGGGAGGCGCACGCAGCGATCTCCGTCAACGTCCGGTTCAGCAGACGCATCTGGTGGTGGGAAGCATGGCCGGCGGATATCACCACAGGTCGCGCCATGCGCTTTCCGTGCTGAACGCGCTGCTTGGAGATGGCATGAGTTCACGCCTCTTCCAGCGTATTCGCGAGCGCCATGGCTATGGATACAACATCTATTCCTTCCTCAGCATGTACCATGACGTGTCCACGTTTGGTGTCTATGCAGGCCTCGAACCCGCGCATCTCGAGCGTGCACGGGCGCTGATCCTGCGGGAACTGGACACCCTGGCCGAGACACGCGTATCGACGCGTGAGCTCAATCGCGCGAAGGAGCAGGTGATCGGTGGAATGCTCATGGGAATGGAGAGTATGACCAACCGCATGACCCGCATAGCGCGGGATACCATGGTGTTCGGCAGGGACATACCGGTCGCCTGCCTTGTGGAGGATATTCAGGCGGTGGATGCCGAGGCGCTTCGAGTTCTTGCCGCCGATGTTTTCGATGCCCGCAGACGCACCGAGATACGGCTGCAACCGATCTAGGAGAGCTGCGAGGGGCTGATTCGTCCCGTTTTGGTTATTCCTGCATATGTCGTTACATTTGTTAGGATTACACGGATCTGAATCAGCCCGTCCCTTCCATCCTCCCGGCACGGGACGACAGAGAGTTTCGCACGGTTGTTTCCTTCATCGCAGCACACCATGATACCCGCACCTCAGCTATCCCACCGCGCCTCCATCATGCCGGCCTCCCCGATCCGAAAACTCGTTCCCCTCGGAGATGAGGCGAAAGCGCGCGGTACGCATGTTTATCATCTCAATATTGGTCAGCCGGACATTGAGACGCCGCCTGAATTTTTCGATGCCGTTTGCTCCTATCGGGAGAAAGTTGTTGCCTACGGAAATTCACAGGGCATTCGCCTCTTCATCGAAAGTCTGCAGCAGTACTATGCATCACTTTCCATTCCGCTGAACTACGACGACATCGTCATCACCACGGGCGGATCGGAGGCGATTCTGTTCTCCATGATGGCCGTTGCAGAGCCGGGGGACGAGCTCCTCGTGTTCGAACCGTTTTACACGAATTACAACGGCTTTGCCATTATGGCCGGCATCCGTCTCGTTCCGATCGCAACACAGGCGGAGGACGGCTTCCATCTCCCGCCCGCCGAGGATATCGAGGCATCCATCACGCCCCGCACACGCGGTATCATCATCTGCAATCCCAACAACCCCACCGGCACGGTGTTACGTCCCGACGAATTATATGCAGTTCGCGACCTCGCGCTGAAGCACAATCTCTACGTACTTTCGGATGAGGTGTATCGCGAGTTCGTGTACGAGGGAGAGACACAGAGCGTTCTTTCGATCGACGGCTTGCAGGAGCATGCAGTGGTGATGGACAGCCTTTCGAAGCGGTACAGCCTCTGTGGGGGACGCATGGGCTGCGTCATCAGCCGCAACCGCCGCTTCATGGACGTGATGCTGCGCTTCGGCCAGGCGCGCCTTTGTACCGCCACTCTCGAACAGGTGGGTGCTGCTGCGCTCGTGGCCGAAGGTGCGAAATACTTTACGCCCATGATCTCGGAGTATCGCCGGCGCCGCGATGCCACGTTCGAGGAGCTCCAGAACATTCCCGGCATGTTGTGCCGGAAACCGAGCGGAGCGTTTTACATCATGGCGCAGTTCCCGGTCGATGATATCGAGGATTTCGCAGCCTGGATGCTGCGTGATTTCAGCGAGAACAACGAAACGACCATGCTGGCACCGGGTCCGGGCTTCTACGCCACCCGGGGCCGCGGGACGAATGAAGCGCGTCTCGCCTACGTGCTCAACGCCCCGGAATGCCGTCGCGCGGTGGCGCTTGTCGCCCGCGGCATCGAGCAGTATAACAGTGTGAACAGAAAGGGGTAGAGACCGTCTATGATTACCGTGACGATCGACGGCAAGGAAATTCAGACCGATCCTTCCAAGACCATCATCGAAGCCGCTTTCGAAAACGGCATCTATGTTCCGCATTTCTGCTGGCATCCCGGTCTCTCCATCTCCGGAAACTGTCGCATGTGCCTTGTGGAAGTGGAAAACATGCCCAAGCAGGTCATCGCCTGTTCGACACGCTGCATGGACGGAATGGTGGTGCATGTGAATTCCGAGAAAGCCATCCTGGCACGTGAAGCCGTCATGGAATTTATTCTCATCAACCATCCGTTGGACTGTCCGATCTGTGACGAAGCAGGGGAATGCAAGCTGCAGGACTATGCCTACCGTTACAGTGTCGGTGAAAGCCGCTTCGACGAGGAGAAGGAACACAAGCGCAAACGCGACGAACTTGGTCCGCATGTGATGTTTGACGCGGAACGTTGCATCTCCTGCTCGCGCTGCATCCGTTTTTGTGAAGACATCGTCGGATATCCGCAGCTGACGTTCGTCGAGCGCGGTGATCGTGTCACGATCGAGACCTTCCCCGGGAAGTCACTCGACAATCCGTATTCGATGAACGTGATCGACATTTGTCCGGTCGGCGCCCTGACCAGCAAGGAGTTTCGGTTCCAGGCACGTGCGTGGGACATGTCGGAGACACCGGGCATCTGCATTGGTTGTGCACGGGGATGCAACACGGATGTCTGGGTACGGCAGAATACAATTCTCCGACTCACCCCGCGCGAGAACCAGGAAGTGAACATTTTCTGGATGTGTGACAAGGGACGGCTGGAAAGCTGGAAGCACGTCAATCACGCATCCCGCGTCTCCCAGCCGATGCTTCGCAAGGACGGTGCACTCAGACCGGTGGGGTGGGATGAGGCGCTTGCAGCCGTCGCGTCGGAACTGAAGTCTTTCAAAGGCGAACAGATTGCCGTGATCGGCTCGCCCTTCGATACCTGTGAAGACAATTATCTGCTCGCACGCTTTGCGCGGCAGGTGCTCAAGACGCATTTCCTCGATCTGATCCCTCACGTCGTTCCCGGTGACCAGGACACGTTCCTGATTCGCGAGGACAAGACACCGAACAGGACCGGCGCACAGCTGGTCGGTGTCACGCCGCAGCAGGCGGATCACGATCTCACCGCCATTCTCGACGGTGCTCGGCAGGGGCGCATCAAAGCCTTCATCATTACTGATTTCCGGGCGTACGAACACACCGCGCTGCTCGAGGCCGTCGACGCAGCGCAGTATTCCGTGGCCATCGTCAGCAATACTTCCGGGCTTACCGAGCGAGCAGATGCTGTGCTGGCCGCAGCGACCTTCGCCGAGAAGCTCGGGACCATGCTGAACTTCGAGAAGCAGCTGCAGCTCATTCGGCCGGCAGTGGTCACCGCCGAGAATGAGCGCTGGATGGGGCCATACGCGATGAGCCGTCTGGACAAATTTGCCAGTGAGTTCGATCGCTGGGGAAGAATGAAAAAATATGACGCCCGGAGCACGGCACAGATCGTCATCGATCTGGCCGGTTTGATGGGGTCCACCTGGCGGCTCCGGCAGCCGGAAGATATTTTCGAGGATATGGCCGCACAGATCGAAGCACTCAAGGGCCTTGACTACGACGTCATCGGCCGCTGGGGCGTGCGCCTTTCGGGTGAGACGCCTGCGCATCTCCTTTCCTACGTTTACAGCGATGTTCGTCCATAAGCCAGACTGAGACCATGGATTTCACCGACATCATCATCTCTCTGATCAAGATTGTCGTCATGTTCGGCGTCGTGCTGCTGACCGTGGCCGAACTCGTCTACACCGAGCGGCGGATCAGCGCCTTCATCCAGAATCGTCTCGGACCGAACCGCGTCGGATGGAAAGGGTTGCTGCAACCATACGCCGATGTGCTGAAGCTGCTGCTGAAGGAGGACATCGTCCCGACGGCGGCGAATCGCTTCATCCACACACTCGCTCCGATCATCTCCATCGGCGTCGCCTTCAGTACGCTCGCAGTCGTCCCGATCGCCGGAGAGAGCATCCATCTCTTCGGACGGGAAGTGCAGATGGTCATCGCCGACGTCAACATCGGCATCCTGTATATTCTTGCGCTGACCTCCATGGGTGTCTACGGTCTGACCCTGAGTGGCTGGTCGTCGAACAACAAGTATTCGCTGCTCGGGGGCCTGCGCTCCGCCGCCCAGATGATTTCGTACGAATTGTCCATGGGACTGAGTGTCATCGGTGTCATCATGGTCACCGGTTCGCTGCAACTGACCGAGGTCGTGCACCATCAGGCAGGTTGGATGTGGAACATGATTCTCCAGCCTGTCGGATTCGTCACCTTCGTCGTCGCGGCGTTTGCCGAAACCAACCGGACCCCGTTCGATCTGCCGGAAGCCGAACCGGAACTGGTCGGCGGGTATCACACCGAATACAGCAGCTTCAAGTTTGCTCTGTTTTTCCTGGCGGAATACGCAAACATGATCACGGCAAGCGCCGTCATTACGACCCTGTATCTGGGTGGCTGGCAGATCCCGTATCTCGAATTGCTCGGACTGCCGACGGGCGTCAATGTCATTCTGCATATTCTCGCGTTCATGGTGAAGGTCGGATTCATGCTCTTCGTCTTCCAGTGGGTTCGTTGGACGGTGCCTCGATTCCGCTACGACCAGCTGATGAATCTGGGATGGAAGGTCATGCTTCCGATTGCCCTTGCAAACGTCATTGTCACCGGTATCGTCATCCTGTTGATTTAATTTCGCACGATAGGAAAGGATTGAGGAATGCAACCACGGAAGCAGGATAAATACAATCTGACCTTCTGGGAAAAAATGTACATCCCCGAGATTCTCAAGGGGATGAAACTCACGCTCGAGCAGATGCTCAAGAAGAAAGAGACGCGCGAATATCCTGAGGAAAAATGGGTGCCGCCACCTTCATACCGCGGTGCACCCGTACTGGTACTTGAGGATAACGGTGTCGAGCGCTGCGTCGCCTGTGGTCTCTGTTCGCGGGTTTGTCCCGCTCTCGCCATCGAGGTGCATGCCGCCGAGACCGAAGACGAGAAGGAGCGCTACCCGGAGCTGTTCGAGATCAACATGCTGCGCTGCATTTTCTGCGGTTTCTGCGAAGAGGTCTGCCCTGAGGAAGCCATTGTGATGAGTTCGACATACGAGATGGCCTTCACCCGCTACGAGGATGCAATCTTCGACAAGGAAAAACTGCTTACACCCGTTGAAAAACTGCGTCCCCGTCTCGAGTATCTCCACGCGCACCGCTGATGTTTCGATGGCGTTTCCGCGGCAGCATATTTTCCGCTTGGTTCTGGTATCGCCCCTTTTCGGGGCGATACTCCTTTTGCCCGGTTGCCTGACGCTGATCGAGACCGTGTGGCTCCCCTCCGAAGTCATGGTGGAAGAAGTGTTCACGATCGCCGTGGACGGATCGGTCACCGGCCATGGCGGTGGGATGGCCGGGATGGTCGTACAAGTCCCCCTCTCCTTCGAATTCGAAGGTGCGGTGTACGTGACAGCATCCGCGCGAAGGGTGCTCCGGCGCAGCCCGAGCGTCGCGGCACGCTACGAGGCAGAGCCGGGCCATCATATCTATGCCCTCATCGACAGCATCCAGTACAGCCGTGAGACGCACGCAGAGGTACGGGTGCTGCTGCGGTTTCGTCCTCGCGAAACGGGCACATATACAGTGAAATTCGCCACTGGTGTCGCCGTCGAGCAGGATGGTCGTCTTAGCTGGGTACGGACGGATCCGTCCGACGTCAGGGAGTTTGCCCGGCTCGAAGATGCGGCTCGTGTACGATCTCTCCGAGTCATTCATCCCGAGCGCAACGGAACCGGCGCCGTAGCGCTCGAGGGAAAGAGGCAATATCTGCTGTTCCCGAAATCAAGCGCCACGCAGGTGGATCTTGCCAGGGATTTCTCCATTGAGATGTGGTGCCGAACAGCCGAGACGGACTTCCCGCTTCTGAGTACGCGTGGTGATGATTTCGTGACGGCATTCCCCTTCGAGATGCAGGTATCGGAACGCGGTGAGCTGGAGATCCTCTGTGCAGATGGAAGAGAAGTACACCGGAGCGATGCGTCTGCGTTCATCGCTGACGGTATCTGGCATCATCTCGCGGTCAGTTTCTGCAAGGATAGTATGCGGTATCTGCTCTGCCTCGACGGTCGCGCCGTGGACACGCTCTCACTTCCGGAAGGGATGCGGGGTCTGGCGGCCGGCGATCTTGTTCTCGGCTCGAATGTCTCGCGAACACGCTTCGCACGTGCAGAGATTGAGGAACTGCGTTTCTGGGAGGCCTGCAGAAGTGAGCAGGAGGTCTCCTACTATAAGGATCTGGCTCTGAGTGGCTATGAACCGTCGCTCGCTGCACTTTTCTCTTTTGATGCCGGTAGCGAGGGGCGCATTCCCGGGAATGCGCAGGGTGACAGTCTCGCGCTGCTGGCGTTCAACCGTCCGCGCCTCGTGGTGTCAACCGCACCGCTGCGCATCGAGCTGTTGGCGTTTGCCGCCGAAATGGAGGACGACACGGTCAGGATGCACTGGGAAACCTTCGATGAATCCCGTGTCAAGCTTTACGAGGTGGAGAAGCGGACGGAATCCGGGAAATTCAGTGTCCATCGCGTCGTGGAACCGCTTCGTGCCGAGGACCGGCATCAGGAATACATGGTGACCGATACCTGGAGCGGGCGTGATGTGGTGTATTACCGGCTTCGGAAGGTGACGACGGATGGCACGGTACTCTTTTCCGAGGAAGTCCCGATCGGGTTGGAAGCGATCCTGAATTTTGTGCTGGAGGATAATATCCCGAACCCGTTCACCGCGACAACGGAGATCCGGTATTCGCTTTCCAGGCGCACCCAGGTGGAATTGACGGTTTACGACATGAGTGGCCGGGAGATCGCTCGGCTCGTCAACGAGCGACAGGATCCCGGTGCGTACAGCGTCACCTTCGACGCAGAGGATATCCCGGGTGGAATGTATTTTTATAAAATGAGAACGAGTGCTGGTTCTCAAACAAAAAAAATGTATCTTGCACGCTGAATCCATGTTGGGAAGCAAGTGCTCCGGGCTCCCGGGGAAGGTGTTTCCCCCTGAAAAACACCGTGTATATTGCTTGACATTCGTACGACCCATGGTTAACTTAACGCTATCTTTTCATACGGTGCATGTCATTACGCAACAGTACCCTGGAGCACACGGAGAACCACCACGACGACTTGCCTGCACTCTCCGAGCAATAGACCTGGCAACATCCCTTTCTGCGCCCGATCGACATAGAGATTTCTGAAGTTCATGATCCATAACAGCTCAATTAATCCCCAACTGCTAGGAGGTATTTCATGAGGAAGTTGACTCTTCTTTCTGCAGTTTTTCTTCTTGGCATACTGCTGACGCAGGTGGGCTTTGCCAATGGTACGTACAAGTACACGAGCAAACCCCACCTTCGGATTCAGAGCGCCCAGACGGTCATTGACGCGATTTATGTTCCCGTCAATGTCCCGGTGAACGATGTCCGCGTTTCCCTGCATGCAAAAGTCGTCCAGTACGGCTCGCTGCGGATCACGCTGCGTTCGCCGAAGGGTGTGACCGTATTGCTCAAGGAGGAGAACGGTAATCCCGGTGGGAATCCGCAATACGGTTCACTCGGAACCGCGCGGTCTCACACTCTCTTCCAGGACGGCGGGAATTCGTTCGGCCAGCAGCCGAACGACAAGCCGATCCAGCCGGAAGATCCTCTCTCTTTGATGAACGGTGTTCTGTCCCAGGGCTGGTGGCAGATCGTCATCAAGGATGAGCGGAATTTCAATGCGAATACACAGCCGCAGGATGGCTACTTCGAGGCGTGGACGCTCAATTTCAACGAGCAGATCGTCGAACCGATCCAGCCATTCACCCCGCCGATCAATTTCCTGTGGGCAGGTGGCGGAAATCTGTTCGGACAGATCAACGGCGTCGCGGCTTCCTTCGGTGACCCGAACAACCTCGCCCAGATCCCGAATGACGGCACGGCAACGAATCCGGGTTCCCAGTGCAATTATCCCAACGACCCGAGTGTGCTGGTCGGTGTGAACGGCGACTGTTTCCCGATTCTCGTCAGTGGCCATCCGGGTGCACTGATCGGCCAGGATGCAAACGGCTACCCCAAGGGACGCTGGCGCATCACCATCACCGTGGAACCGACCTATCCCGCATCTCCGGTTTCCGGTTTCACCGAGGATATCGCGATTTATTTCGGTCGCGTCCCGGATGCAGACCTGAATCTTCCGCTTCCGGCTCCTCCAAGCCTGGGTGATCCCGAATACAAGGCACAGCAGTACATTGGCGGCTGGCCTTCCGGTCAGGCCAACGCGGTCGCCTCCGCACTTCAGGGTCCCTCTGGTGCCTTCGGTGGTGTGCGCCTCGGTGCCTGTATTGCCCCGGATCCGTTTGATGCGACTGGTTACGATCGCGTCATCTTCGATGACCTCGCGTTCACGCAGATCGATAACGGCACCGGCGTGCCTCCCGCACCCACGCTGCCGCCGATCTTCACCGGTCCCTACAAGCCTATGCAGCCGCTGAGCTCGCTGAATGGACTGCCGGTCGACGGTCTCTATTATATTACCGTCTATGACGCATTCAACGACAATACGAATCCCGCAAGCTTCTTCGGTCACATCCGGGTCACGTACCTGAGCGTCGAGTACGTCGTCGGTGGTGGTGAAGTGCCCGATCCCGATCGCCATCAGGGCTTCGTCGGACCGCTCGCTGGTGTCCCCGTTCCGGGCGTCATTGCCGGTACGCCTTTCGGATATCTCTCCGATGTTATCGGCGCCATCCCGCCGTACAAGGAGCATGCGAAGGATCAGGATCCCATGCTGTTCTTCTGGAGCACCCAGAAGATGTATCCGCGCGATGCCACAGGTACCGAGCGTTTCATGGCGGTGGATCCGAGCAACAATTTCTACGATGTCAGCTATCATGGTCCCTATGCGTATTCGGGACTCCTCGATGAGGATCCGACCAAGGCCGGTGCTTCCGTGAACGCCTGGGTGGCTCTCGTCCCTGAAGGCACCTACAACTTCCGCGTCAATATGATGCAGGCTCGTTACGACGATGATTTCACGGACAACGAGTTCGATTCCCCACAGTATCACGTCACTCCGACCTCGCTTTCCTACCATGGAGACAAGGTGACGTACTGGAACGACTTCGTCGATCCCGAGCATGCGAATGTCGTTGCAAGTGTGACTGTTACGTCCGGACAGGCCTATGGCACGAGCTTTTCGCTCTTCCGCAATCCCTACACGACAGTCACCAGCGTCGACTACAAGTTCGATCCGGGAACGATCGTGACGCCTCGCGGTGACTGCCGCATCAGTGTGTGGAAGGTCTCCAATGGCCTTGCCGGTGCACCGCAGACGCTCGTGGCCCGCTCCACGCTTATCAACGTGAATTCCTACATCGAAGGCAACTGGCGTACCTTCCCGATTTACCCGGTCGATGGTCAGGGAAATCCTGATCTCAACGCCGGTGGTTCGGTGAATCTGCCGCAGGGTACCTACGTGGTGACGATCGATGGTATGGGGAACGGCGAACTACTGCTCTACCCTTATAACTACGGCGCCATCCCGGCAGTCAACGATCGCTACTTCGACTACGAGTTTGCCGACAATTTCGGACCGGTCGGTCCGTTCGACCCGGTCGGTACCCGGTTGATGTACTTCAGCGTCGACAATACCGCACCGCCTCCGTACGGCTTCGGTCAGACGACTGCTGTGAACTACAGCAACCACGTTCTGCCGATGCGCGTGAACATGACCAACCTGAATGATTTCGCGGTGAATTTCGTGCGCTTCTCCAGTCAGAACTCACCGACAGAAGCCATCTCCGTCGGTTTGCCGGTCACTCCATCGGTGAATATCACTGCGAACTCCACGCAGGGCGGACTCAAGAAGGGCTTCAACATTTACGTCGGTATCTACGATGCCGGCAACAATCTGCTGTACAGCGACCAGGTCAACATCTCGAACCCGCCGTACAACGGCATCAGCGGTTACGAGACCATGACGATCAACATGGATCCCTGGACGCCGACCTCCGGTGGTATCTATCGTGTGAAGGCGTGGTTTACGCGTAATCCCGACGATCAGAATCCCGTCAACGATCTGATCGAATATGACCTCGAGGTCGTTGCAACCCCGATCATTGCCTATGATTCCAAGGTCGATCAGAATACGCTGAACGAACTCGTCGATGTGATTCGTGATCGTTCCCAGGAGCCGGTTCTCGTCAACATGGCGCAGAGCAGCCTCCAGGGATACGAGAACAGCACGATCTATGTGCTCAGCGACATCAGCACCGACGTGCAGGCCCAGCTGACCGATGCCATCGCCAAGGGCAATGACGTGGCCTTCGTGTACAACCGCGAAGAGAAGATCGGCAAGACTGTGCTGAAGATCGATCAGCTCTACGGTGTCGATCGCGCCAGGCAGGTGGATTACGCCAGCCTGGATATTGCCCCGTCCATCATGCCGGATCCGAATGCGACACCGGTGATCATCGACCCGATCGATATTCCACCGGTCGAGTCGAAGGAAGATCTCCTCGCGTACCTCAGTGAGACCGGTGTCGATATCACGGCGCCTCCCGCTCCGATGAAGAAGACTGGTCCCGTCAACACGACGTTTGGCAAGGCTCTTCCGATCGCCACGGGCAGCAAGTTCGGAAGCATCCGCTTCGTGAGCGAAACAAAGGGATCCCTCGGCATCGTCTACACATCTCCGAGCATTCGCAAGGCCGGTGCAGTGGTCGATGACGTGACCCCGACGACCTTCGCCCTCGAGCAGAACTTCCCGAATCCGTTCAACCCGTCCACGACGATTACCTACACGCTGGCAGAGAACAGCGTCGTCACCCTGCGTATCATCGACGTGCTTGGCCGCGAAGTCGCGACCCTCGTCAACCAGACCCAGGATGCCGGCAACTACTCCATCAGCTGGAAGGGTGCGGACATGAACGGCGTCGACGTTCCGTCCGGTACCTATCTCTATCGTCTCGATGCGGTGCCGACAACCGGGGCAGCCGCATTCTCGAGTACGAAGAAGATGCTCCTGTCCAAGTAAGCCTGCGGTTTCCGCACTTCCCGGACAGGGGAAACGACTTCACGCGTCCCGTCCCTCCGCTTCGGCGGAAGGGCGGGACGTGTGCGTTATTCCGTTCCAGTGGGAAGTTTTCCGCATTCTTCTTACTTTACATCCGCGTACCATGTCAGAAGGTCTCTCCTCTATGCGAATCCGTGTTTTTTTCGCTTTATACTCTCTCCTCGGAGTAGTCGTCGGGTCCCTGCATGCGCAGCAACCGATCGTCTGTGAACCGATCCGCTTCTTCAATCCCGCAGGAATGGAATATGTCTATTCCACATCGATGCCGACTCCATGGTGGGGTGTTCGGATGACCGTCGATGCCATTTCCGATATCGATACGGCATTCATCGCCTTCGGAGTCAACCGCGGCAGTGCGAGCGGACCAGTACCGGACACTCTGGATGTCAGGATCCTCAAGGATAGGCTTCCCCAGCAGATCATCGATGACAATATGACGGTCATGATTCCGCCAAATATACAGGGGAAAGTCCCTGACGCGTATTACATCGTCGAATTCGCATTCAACTCACCGGTCGCCCGCATCACGCCGAACGGAGATTTCTGGCTTGCATGGCGATTGAGGGGTCCAACCGGTGATCAGGCGCGTATCCGTCTGAAGGGGCCGGCACTCAATCCGCGACGCTCGGTGATCATTCACACGAACGGCGATACGACGCTTGTCCGTGATCATGTCGCTGCACAGCTCGGTCTCAGCCCATCGGATTCCGTCGATCTCTGGGCGGAGGTTCGTGTGTGCTATCCCTACGGAAAACCCGTCGAACTGACAGCCTTCAGTGCCGCGTATCGGAAGGGGCAGGCACTGCTCGAGTGGCGCACCGCTACCGAGGACAACAACATGGGATTCGAGGTGCTGCGTCTTGCCTCGTCTCAGAATGCTGATCCCCTGCGCCTCTGGGAACGCATCGGATTTGTCGAAGGAAATGGCACAACCGGTACACCGCATACCTATCATTTCGCTGATGCGCATCCCGACGAAGCGATACGGGAGGATGGGATTGTTCGCTATCGCCTGCGACAGATCGATTATGACGGAACCACATCCTACTCGCCGGTGGTGGAAATCCGCGTTCCCCGGGCCGACGGTTTTCAGATGGAACAGAACTATCCGAATCCGGCCTCCCTTTCTCTCGGGGAGACAACGGTCGCGCTCTTTCTGCCCGCTGCGCAGGATGTCCATCTCACGCTCTTCGATGCGCTGGGTCGTTACGTCCGCACCGTGACCGAGGGACACTACTCCGCCGGAAGGCATTTCATCACACTCCCTCTCGCCGACCTCAGACAGGGGACATACTTTTACCGCTGTACGGTGAACGGCAGAATA
The DNA here is from genome assembly GCA_016928515.1 of Bacteroidota bacterium. Lineage (GTDB taxonomy): Bacteria > Bacteroidota > Ignavibacteria > SZUA-365 > SZUA-365 > BM516. Next base: position 14,615 of record JAFGKR010000117.1, read on the forward strand.
CTCGTTCGACGCATGTCGGTGGTGCAGTAATACCGCGGCATGAGCAGTCGCCGTCATCCACCGTCCGGAGGAAAGAATCCATCCGCCGAAGGGGATAGCGGGTGGTTGCGTCTCCTGATCGGAGGAGGGATCGTTTTACTCGCCGTCGGACTCCGCATCGTCTTTCTGTTGCAGCTGCAGGAGACGCCTTTTTATCTCCATCATTTTTCCGACACGCGGCTGTACATGCAGCTGGCGGAGGATATTGCCTTCGGTGACGGCATCCCACGGGCGTATTTCATGTCGCCGCTTTATCCGCATATGCTCGCCGTGGTGTGGAAGCTGACCGGCAATCCGGAACTGTGGATGCGTTTTCTGCAGATCCTGTTTGGGGCAGCGACGACTGCTGTTGCCATGCTTCTGGCGGAGAGGATTTTCGACCGGAAGGCGGCAGTTGTCGCAGGAATCGGCACCGCTGTCTATGCTCCGCTGATTTTCTATGACGGAATGCTGCTCACCGAATCCCTTCAGACACTGCTTCTGACTCTCCACCTGCTTCTGCTCATAATCGCCTTCCAGCAGCCCCGCCGACGCTGGTGGATCGCCGCGGGAGTCACCCTGGGTCTGGCAGGCATCACGCGTGCGAACGTCTTTCTTTTTCTCCCCGTCTTTCTTCTTCTCTGGATGTTCAATCCGGAACGACGCGGAGGCGGACGCCCGGGACACCTCGCTTCATATGTCGCTGCTGCACTTCTCATGCTGTTTCCGACGGCGTGGCACAACGCCGCGGAGGAAGGTGTTTTCCTGCCGGTGACCGCGTCGTTCGGGTACAATCTTTACGCGGGAAACAACGCCGAAGCCGACGGTTTCTACTCCATGCCTGATCCGGTCGATCTGTATTCGGATCCCAATGGCGGGGCATGGGTGCGGAGACAGACGGGGAGGGACATGAATGCAAGCGAGGTCTCCGCCTGGTGGCGCGACCGGGCACTTGCCTGGATGGGTGCGCATCCTGCGGAAGCTGCCGTCCTGTTTCTCCGCAAGCTGCTTCTCTTTTTCCATCCGGAAGAGATCGATCAACTCGGCCTGAGTATGTCGTTTTTTTCCGAGCGCTTTGGTGCGGTTCCCGGCATCCCGCCCGTCCTGTTTCCGCTGCTCTTCATCCTGTCCTGCGCTGGGGCGGCCATCCTCTTTCGCCGCGGGGAAGGAGCATGGATCGTACCGGTGTTCCTGCTCGTTTTCGTCATCGCCACTGCCCTGTTTTTTGTGAGCGGACGTCTGCGCATTCCGATTCTACCTGCGATGTTTGTCGCTGCAGCAGGTGGGGTGATGGCCACCTTGCAGAC
>JAFGKR010000118.1 GCA_016928515.1 Bacteroidota bacterium
AGAAAATCCCTGGGGAAATAATCCAGCAGGCATTCCGGCCGCTCGCCGGGTTTGCGTCCCGCCAGGTGCCGGGAGTAATTCTCCACACCCGAGCAATAGCCGATTTCCTTCATCATCTCCAGATCGTAGCGCGTGCGTTGCTCCAGCCGCTGCGCCTCGAGAAACTTCCCGCTGTTGCGAAAGAACTCCAGCTGTTGCTCCAGCTCGGCATCGATATCATGGATCGCGCGTTTCAGTTCCTCCTCCGTCGTGAGGAAATGTTTCGCGGGATACACCGTGGCGCTCGTGATTTTCTCCCGCACCTTCCCGGTCATGCGGTCCACGAGGGAAAGGGAATCGATCTCGTCGCCGAAAAATTCCACGCGCAGTACTTCATCGGATTCGAACGCCTGGATGATTTCGATCACGTCTCCGCGCACGCGGAACGTGCCGCGCGAGAAATCGAAATCATTGCGGATGTAGTGGATGTCCGTCAGCTTTCGCAGGAAATCGTTGCGGGATATCACATCGCCGCTTTTCACGAACACCATCTGGTTGGCGTAGTTCTCCTTCGAGCCGATGCCGTAGATGCAGGACACCGACGCCACGATGAGCACGTCGCGGCGACCCTCGATCAGCGCGGTGGTGGCCTTCAGGCGCAGGCGGTCGATCTCATCGTTGATGGACATGTCCTTTTCGATGTACGTGTCCGTCGACGGGATGTACGCCTCCGGCTGATAGTAGTCGTAGTAGGAGATGAAGAATTCCACCGCATTGTCCGGAAAGAAGCTCTTGAACTCTCCGTACAGCTGTGCGGCCAGCGTCTTGTTGTGGGAGATGATCAGCGTCGGGCGGTTGATCTCCTTCAGCACATTGGAGATCGTGAAGGTCTTGCCGCTCCCCGTCACGCCCAGCAGCGTCTGGAAGCGGTCCCCCCGCTTCACGCCCTCGATCAGCTGCCGAATCGCTTCCGGCTGGTCGCCGGTGGGGGAATACTCGGATACTAATTGGAAATGCTCTGCCATGCTGTCGACGCTGCCGCGCTCTGTGGGAAGAAGTACAAAGTACAAAGTGCAAAGCGCAAAGTGCAAAGCGCAAAGCGCAAAGCGCAAAGCGCAAAGTGCAAAGTGCAAAGCGCAAAGCGCAAAGCGCAAAGCGCCGAGAACCTGTCGACCGTCACCCCGAGCAGACCACGCGTGAGCGTGGTCGTATCGAGGGGCGCTTTTCCGCGGGGCCCTACTCGGGATGACGACTTGTTTTCATCTGCGCTCTGTACTTTGTACTCTGCACTTTGCACTTGGCACTCTGCACTTTGCACTTTGCACTTTGCACTTCCAGTCAACAAATTGCACGGAACATTCGCAGACTGCCCATGCCAACAAAAACCGTCTTGATCTCCGGAACATCAGGCTTCCTCGGCTGGAATCTCGCGCAGCACTTCCATGCGAAGGGATACGACATTGTCGGCACCTGGCACAGCCGGAAGCTCGATCACGGGGTTGCGCGCCTGTGCATCCCGTTCGATCTCGCGACAGATGACCCGGAAAGCCTGCTCGCCGCGGCGTCGCCGCAGGTCGTCGTGCATTGCGCGGCGATGTCGTCGCGGAAGGACTGCGACGCCGATCCCGCCCTTGCACGGAAGGTAAACGTGCAAGCCACGGCACGTCTTGCCGAGTCCTGCGCCGAACGCGGCACCCTGCTGTTCTTCGTTTCCACCGACCTCGTCTTCGACGGCAGTGCGGCTCCGTATGCCGAGGACGATCCCGTATCACCGGCGTCCGTGTATGCGGAGACCAAGGCGGAAGCGGAGGAAGCGGTACGCCTGCGCTGTCCGCACAGCCATGTGCTTCGCGTCGCGTTGATGTACGGCACGGATGCATGGAAGCGGCCGGCATCCTTCCTCTCGTGGAACGCGGGAGATCCGCTGCGCGGGAAGCCTGTCCGGCTGTACACGAATCAATATCGCATGCCGCTGTACGTGAATGACGTCGCCCTTGCCATCGAACTGCTGCTGCAGCGGGATATTCCCTTTGGCACCTGGCATCTTGCCGGACCCGAGCGTCTCAGCCGTCACGAAATCGGACTGCGCATCGCGGCGCATTTCGGGATCGATGCCGACCTCATGCAGCCCGTGACGCTCGAGCGCGATGCGCGGTATGGTCAAGTTGACGACACGTCCCTTCTGACCGAAAAATTCATCGCCGCGACCGGCATGCGGTTCACTCCGTTGAATGAGGGACTGGCCAATATCGCGCATATCTGCGGGTATTAGAACAGGGACGCGGAGAAAAAGGACACGCACGCACAAGCTCAATGCCTGTGCGTGCGCTGTCCCATTCAGGAAGGGAGGTGAGTGCCCTTCGCCTTATTTCATCAGCATCACATTGTGCAGGATACGCTGGTCGTGAGCAGTAAGCACAAGCAGGTACATCCCGCTCGGCATGCTCCCACCGTTCGCGTCTCTGCCATCCCAATGGATCATATGCTCACCTGCTTGCAGCTCGCCGTACACCAGTGTTCGCACTTCACGTCCGTTGATGTCATACACAGCAATCAGGATATTCTGTGTCTGGCACATCTGCAGTGTCAACACCGTCTGCGCACGGAAGGGATTGGGATACGGCGCGCGAAGATCGATCCCCTGCGGAAGAGCGGCTGTCTGCCGAACGCTTGTGAGAAATGGGGTCTGAAAAGTGAAAACCTCCTCAGTCGCGACAGTATCGTAACCATCGGTCACATTCACGGTCCATGAATAAATGCGCGTTTCTTCCAGAACACCTTCCTCGATCGCCAACCAGGTCTCCGAAAGTCCGGTAATCAGCGTGTCGAATGCCCCGCTGCGGATACGTACGGAGTATTTCAGAATATCGTCGGGATTCGGATCCGAGCATGATGACCACCGGAGGGTATCGACTGTGCTGAGGAGTTTTGCTCCATTCGCCGGTGAGAGCTGCACCGGAATGCTGGGTGGATGCTCGGTGCGGGATACGAACAGGCGGAACGACTGTATCGCCGTGCCACCTTTACCGTCATGGACACGGAGGGATACCGGGAACCGTCCGGTACGGTCCGGCACGCCGGTCAGTACACCGGACCGCTCGTCGATCGACAGGAAATCCGGGCCTTCCGTCATCCGGTACGTCAGAGGATCTCCGTCCGGGTCAGTCGCCTTGAGCGCATAGGAAAACTGCCCGGCAAGCAGCGCGCGCTCGGGCGGTTCCGTGCTGATTTCCGGACTCTTGTTCCCGGTCTGACCAACAACGATCGTACCATCAACCTGCTCAGCAGGGATCAGATAGTTTCCGGAATTCCGCAATTCGATCGTTGTGATGGTGACATGACTTACGCCTTCCCGCAGAGCTTTGAACGTCAGCGTAAATACGTCTCCTGATCCATCGACGGAGGCCTTTCCGAGGATGGCCTGGTCAATGCGCACCGTATCCGGAGTCGCGGCGGGTTTACGCGATTCGTAATAAAAGATTGAGAAGCCCGACGCATTGGAACTGAGGAGGCTTCCTGCAGCGGAACCGATATACTGCACGACGCTTTTGTCGAAGGTGACACCGATAATAGCCGTGTGGAGATCTTCGACGTTGTTAATCAACACACTGATTGAAACGTTTGCCCCTGCGGATGCCTGGACGACATCGGGGGACACCTCCACCGTTGTTTGTGCCTGCAGAGCCGTTGCCGCACCGACAAGCACCAGAGGAAGCAGAAGCAGCAGAAGCAAATGCCTTTGATACTGATAGACGTTCATTGTTCACTCACCTTTTCCTGAATATTCGAGAGACTTTTGAAAGGGCTGATTCACTGTTTCGTTCCTGCATGAGTCGTCGCAGCGAAATCACCCGCGTGGATGCCGGATCCGGGAACCCGGCATCCACTGCGGAACGATGGTGCGCGGCCAGCGCACGCGTCAGTGATTACTTGGTCAGCGTCATGCTGCGGGTGGCGGTGAAACTGCCTGCGCGCATGGTGTAATAGTAGAGTCCGCTCGGGAGTGCCGTCGCATTCAGCAACGCCTGGTAGCTGCCTGCATCATGCATGCCGTCGACGACCGTCGCGACTCTCGCGCCGAGCATGTTGTAGACCTCGATCGTTACCCGTCCCGGTTCGACGATCTGGTATTCTATCACTGTCGTGGGATTGAACGGATTGGGATAATTCTGCGACAGCACATATCCCTCGGGCATGGAGGAACCCGCGCCTTTGAGTCGGAGCGCGATGTCCTGGTTACCTCCGTCACGCATCTTCACCGAGCCGAACAGCAGATCGGTGTTAGCATCCCGGTCCATCAGCGTGAAATGCAGTACGGCGAGATCACCAGAGTACGCAACCGTGCGACCGTTCCCGAGCAGGGCCGCATCGAAGCGGACGAGTCCATCACCGGCGCGATGCGCATAGAAGGCCTGCAGATCAGCAGCACCGAAGAGGGATCCATTGTCCACACCTTTCACCTGCAGCACAGTGGGATCATACTGCAACAGGAGGGATGCACCCTTCAGAGGTGTACCGTCGTTTTCGACACGCACGAATAGAGTCAGATCGCTGCCGATACGTTCCTCGACGAGTCGCAGTGCGAATTCCTTGTGGATTTCCACGTTGATCGGTGTAGGCATTTTCGGCGCAACGTTGTCATAGTTCATCGAGAAGATCATCAGATCCTCGAACTCGATCTGGCCGTCAGGCACGGGGATGCCGAAGCGATGGTCGTCCGCATAGGTACGCACGGATGCTTCGGTTGGTCCGATGTCTCCATGATACTCCTCCTCGTCGCGCACGTCTGGCGTCCCATCCGTCCACCAGTAGTTGGTACTGAACCAGGTCAGATCATAGCCACCGATACGGCCGTTGAAGCCTCCGCTTCCCGGCAGTGGACCGGAGCCCGAGCCCACGTCACCGAGATAGTAGTTCGTCGCGCGCTCACTGCTGGCTGTCTGCGCCATGTTCAGCGCCCAGTCAAACGTATAGATGGTGTAGTAGTTCACACCACGTGGCACGATGGCATGGGTCAGAGTTGCGGCCGGCTCGGAGACAAACGCATTGGTCACCCAGTCCGTCGCAGCCGCGACAGGGGGATAGTCCGCCGGCACCGGAGCTGTGGGATTGGTCGGCATGGGCGGCACATAGAAGGGATACTCGTTGCCGTCGACATTGTTAGTCTGCAGTGTTTTCACGGCATACCCGTAGAGGTTGTCATCCGTTCCGGCAGTCCATTCGAGATTGACTTTCTTGTGTCCGGGATGCGCGTACAGATCAGTGGCAGGCATCGGGTCGGTATTGTCAACCGTGATGTCGTCACTGTCCGTCGTCGTGTTGTTCAGCAGATCCGTCACGGTGATGGTCACGGTCTTCAGTCCGTCAGCGGTCAGTGTGACATTGTTCAGATTCCAGGTTGCGACACCCGAGGTATAGTCATCGGCCGGCACGGCGGTTCCGCCGGTCGACAGAAGCGTGGAAAGATCCGCCAGAATCATCGATGCCGTGGGTGTCAGGCAGTTGTCCGACACATCGGCTCTCATCTTCAGATTATCGGTGTCCTTCGCATATTCATGGGAACCGGTTATCGGGTGGACGATGAGGTTTTCGATGAGCGTGTTCTGCACCACCGGTGCGAGCACGTCGAGTTCAATATGGCAGTCGCCCGCGACGATACTGGCCGTGATATCGGCATTGTAGGCGTTGCGGAATTTCATCGGGTAGTTCACGGGATCGGGATCGATCACGAGGTCTCCATTGCCGCAGTCCACACCCGTTGCCGGGGCGAAATGTACGGTAAACATCGTGCCCGGATCGCCCACGCCTCCGAGGAACTGGTTCAGGCGGGATGCATCGACACGAACAACGTTGTCACCGGTCTGGTCGAATTCCTTCCAGTTGAAAGTCGTGCTGGTGTAGCTGGCGCCGGTGCCCTTTAGCCAGTCCGTCGGCGTGATCGAGGTGATATCCAGCACATCGTCTGGATAGCTGAAATACACCGAATAGCCGAAAATATCGTCGCTCGCACCACCCAGGTAATTCACGTCGACGTCCGCCGTGGGATTGGCCACGTTCAGCAGGATGGGACACGCGCCCAGTGCCACGTTCGGGGCGCCGCAGACGGAGATTTCGACCTTGCTATTCTCTTGGCCGCCGGGTGTAGGAAATGTCCCTGCAATCTCCAGATCCGCCTCCAGAGAGAAACCTCCGGCCAGGTAATATCCGGAAAGGTAGTAGGACCATGGCCATCCCGATCCGGTCAAGTCGGCGATGTAATAATCCGTCGCCCCAATTGTCAGAACGATATTGTTCAGGTTGACAGTCGTCCCGGCGTCACGTTTCACGACATCGAACTGGATGTAGTCCAGCGCAGCCGGCGGCGTGGCCGGTGTCCACGTCAGCGCAGTCTGCGGCACGGGAGGTGTCCCGTCCATGGTCACCTGCGAAGTGAAGACATTGTTCACGGCATCGTAGCTGAAGAGTATGTGATGCGTGCCGGCGGACCAACTCAGGGTCTGCTCGTTACGATTGGGAGCATCGCCGAGATTATCCTTACCAATGTACTGTTCGCCGACCGGTGCACTACCGAAGGAGCGGAAGCGCGTGCCGAATTTGTTCGCCGCGCAATCGAGGTAGCCCGGAGTGGTAGGCGGTGCGTATGCCACACGTATACCCCAGAGCGCTTCACCTGTCACTTCATTGTTCTCGCCGGAGCTCGAACCAACATAGTTTTCCCAGCCGCCAGTTGTGAGCTGAACGGAGACCATGTAATCGGCTGCACTTTCGATCACGGTTCTGTTGCCATGATAA
>JAFGKR010000119.1 GCA_016928515.1 Bacteroidota bacterium
ATGCCGCGCAGGAAGGCCTCGGCCATATCCGCGACAAGGTCCCGGTCCTCCCCGAACGACCTCGTGTTGATGATGGGATTCAACGGATTGCTGTTGACATCCGCCACCGGGGCGAAGTTCATGTTCACGCCGATGTCCAGCGCTTCGTCGGCGATGATGCGGCCCGCTCTGTATGCAAGATCCGTGCTGCCCGCGGCCGCGATAGCCATCATCGACGGAAGCTCCAGCGCATCGCGCAGGCGCATTCCCGGACCGGTTTCATAATCCGCGGAAATCAGCAGCGGAACGCGCGCCCAGCCCCGCAGGCTGTCGATCAGCGTCCGCGCCTCCGCCACGCTGCCGCGCGAGAGTATCACGCCTCCGCATCCCTGATCGCGGAGGGCGGCACGCATCTGTGAGAGCGTTTTCGCCTTGAGATCCGCGTAGGCGAAAGGAATCACCAGCTGGGCTACCCGCTCACGCATGGAGAGCGTCGCGAGAACGCTGTCGATCCAGGGTGTTTTGAAGGAAGGAAATCCTGGCAGAGGGGAGTCGGCAAGCAGGCTGTCCGCAACGGGGGGATGCGCAAATGACAGCGGTGGGGGGGGATGCGGCATTTCCCGCGTGCGATCGCTGCGTTCACCGAACGGCAGGATCCCACAGCCCGCGGCAAGGACGAGCAGCGACAGCAGCGCGGCGCGGCAAAACGAAAACCGGATCATCATCGCAGAACGACGAATGCTCTGCTTCGCGCTCCTTCTGCACTGATGACGCGCAGCACATAGCGTCCCTGTTGCAGTCCTCCGATGTCAATGCGCAGCACACCGCTTCCGTATGCCATGGCGTGATGCGCTTTCCGCAATACCCGGCCGAGGATATCCACGATCTCGTAGCGGACCATTCGTTCGCCGCGGATCCGCGCGTTGAGGATGGTACTGCCTGAGAGCACGGGATTCGGGTACAACGCTTCGATGGCGAAGTGCTCCGGGAACGCCGGCCGGTCCGCCTGCGTGGTGGTGACCTGTGGGACGAACAGCGACAGCGTCGTGCTGTCCTCCATCCCGCGATTACCCGCCGCATGGATACGTACTGTGATCGTGCGATCGAACATGGCGGGAAGGACGAAGAATGAATCCCGCAATACCATGGAGCGCTCCTGCGGATCCAGCGACAGACCGGGATCCACCGGCTGCGGCGTGAGCATCTGCACACCCTCCCCCTCGAGACGCACGTCGGTGCGTAGGACATCGGTGGTGAACCACGCATTGTTGTCGACGACGTAGGACAATAGCACGGGATTGTTTTCATACCCCTGGCCGTCCGCACGCGGCTCCAGGCGAAGCGGCATCTGGACGTCTGTGAGGGAGAAGGAAAACGGTTCGCCCGGAACAAAGATCTTGCTGCGGAGCAGCAGGGCTTCCCCGCCGCTGTGATACAAGGTGAAGTCGATGAGTACATATCCCTGTGAACCGTGCGGCCTCGTGTGGAAATGCCAGTCGTAGTCCTTCTCCGTGCCTGGAGCGACAGGTCTCCCCACAACCCGTATCCGTCCTTCCCGGCTTTCCAGCAGCGGATCGGTGAACGAAACGGTGATCGAATCCACCATGAGATCCGCCGTGCCGGAGTTGATCACGCGCACGGTCTTCATGAATGGATCAGGACGATAGATGGTCTCCTCATCATACAGCAGCTGCTCGTTCCCCACCACGATCACATCGAGACCGGGCCGCAGCGCGGGGATGAACACGCGCGCGGACACATCCTCCCGTTTCGTGCCGCTGTGATAGACGGCAAATGTCAGCGCGAGATCCTTTTCCTCATCATGCGCATCCGCGCGGAGCGTCCATCCCAGCTGCACTGTGCTGTCGATGTCCACCACGGTTCCCGTCGTCCATGCCGCGGGGGTGACCGCAGTCACGAGCGGATCGTCGTAATGAAGCACGATGCTGTCTATTTGCAGCGGTGCGCGTCCGGGATTGTGAATCGTGAGAATTTTGGTGAAGGGATTCGGATCGTAGAGGCTGTCGGGATCGTAGGCAAGCGTATCCGGTCCGCTCACCGTCGCATCGACTACCGGTGCGAGTCCGGGGATTTCCATCCGATGCGTCAGGATGACCTGATGCTCCCTCGCGAAATGGGCCCGCACGGTGAACGGCGCACTGCGTGCGGTATCACGCACCGCCGCGGCGAAATCCCATCGGGTCGCAAGACTGTCACCCGGCGCGAGATTCCATCCGATGTCGCGTCGCAGGGGCTGCGGAGTGCTGATGCCGTCGGTATGATGCGTGAGGACGATGGAATCCACCGGAACGGTGACACTCCCGCGGTTGTGCAGCACATAGGTCTGGGCAAACGGGTTGGGCGCGTATCCCCCACCGCTTTGATACGTGAGCCCGTCGGGTCCGCTTCGCGTCAGTTCGAGCACCGGCTGCACACCGGGAATGCGTACGGTCGTCATTCCCACAGCCGTGTCGCCGCGATTGCTCACTGCAGTGATGCGGAAGGAAACGGTTCGATCCTCCAAAGCCGGTTCCACGCTGAAGGTATCCCGCAACGCCGCGGTGCGCTCTCCCGGGCGCAGCGGCAGCGACAGCATATGCTCCTTCCACGGTGGGGCGTGAATTCCCTGTCCCTGGGACTGCACGCGAACATGGTTGACGATACCGTTGTACCAGGTGTCGTTCTGCACATGATATGCGAGGGGGATGTCGCGGGTGAGCAGCGCCGTTCCTTCGGCATTTCGTGGAAGGGAATCGGGGGCGGTGATATCCTGCACGGTCAGTGCATACGGCTGACCCGGAATAGCGATGATCTGTACCGCGGTCTTTGTCTTTCCCTCGAAATCCGCCACCGTGACTTCCGCGGCTACCTGCCGCGGTGCGAAACGACGCTCGACATCGAGATTCCATGTGACGTCGAGATGGCTTCCGGGAGCGAGCGCCGGCAGAGTCCGGACCGGCGCATCCGTGGTACTGATGCCGTCGCCGAACAATTCCATCTCCACGTCATCGAGTCCCGTCCATTGCTCGCTCGCATTCGTCAGACGCATCACGAGCGGGTATGGATGCGGAAGAAATATCGTTGATGTGTCATATTGCATCGCTCCCGGATCGCGGAAGGAAATCTCGAACACCGGATCCATCCCCTCGACGAAAACCACCGTCTCGGCATGAAATTCCATCCACGCGTCCGCACGGTTTTTCCCTCGCGCGACGAAACGCATGGTATCGACGCGCGGCGTCCGTGTTGCGCCCAGGTAGCGGACATGCCAGGTATGATAATCGCGCGGACCGCCGGCGGATGATGGAGCGACGGGCTGTGTATAGACGATCGGATTGTCCTGTGTCGCCGGATCGAGCACATAATCCGGCGGAAGCAGCAGCCACACCGACACGCTGTCCGCGGTGGTCCCGCCCAGGTTCGCAAAGCGCAGATTGACATCGAACGGATTCGGCTGATACCCGAGAGAATCCGGTCGCAGCGCCAGAGTCCCGATACCGGTGGGAAGCATCGACAGGTTCGGCGGAGACATCGCCGGTACGGTCATCAACGCGGACTGCGTCAGCGAATCGTTCGTGCCGAATGTCAGCCAGAAGTACACGCGATAATTCTTCATCACAAACGCCGGAGCGATGCGGATATTCCACATCACCTTCGCCGAATCACCCGGCGGCACGACGGCGGGAACGGGCGTCTTTATCATTGCCGACTGCTCGGCGGAATCCAGCGACAGTCCATCCACCAGGCTGATGCGACCCGAAAGCGTTGCCGACGCACTCGAACCGGTGTTGTGGATGGTAACCGTCACGGGCAGCGGTTGGGGAAGGTACGCTTCCGCACTCACGTCCACCGTTACCGGAGGGATATCGATGGACACGGAAAGCTGTGGTTGGGTGTGAAGCGGGACGGCAGACAGAAACAGAATGCAGGTGAGGGACAGCAGAATCGATCTCATGGCGCTCGCAGAAATGGTGGAGACGGAAGTTCAAGCTGTACTTCAATTCTACAACACAAATTCCCTATATTCAACAGGTAACTGGTTGCAGGAGGGAAATTTCCTGTGCTTTTTTCCGAGCCTGTCCCGTTCAAATTGCTGGAGCAGTGTCATGCCCATCATTCATACGCACATTCTCGAAGGTCGCGGCAGTGATACAAAACGCGAACTGATCAGAAACATCACCGAAGCCGTGGTACGCACATTGGGTGTTCCGGAGGAATCCGTTCGCGTCATCATTTCGGAAATGGCCAGGGACGCCTATGGAATCGGCGGAAAAACCGCGAAGGAACTTGGCAGATAGTCAGGAAGAACCGCGAAGGAACCTGGAAAATTGTCAGGGAAGAACGCTGTTCTCAATGACGGTATCCTGCTGTTCCTTGCGGAAATCCCGCAACTTCTGCTGAAGATCCGTGTCTTTTCGTGCCAGAATCGCGGCCGCGAGCAGCGCGGCATTGACGGCACCCGCCTTGCCGATGGCCAGCGTCCCGACCGGGATGCCGCCGGGCATCTGAACGGTGGACAGCAGGGAATCGAGTCCGTTGAGAACGCTGTTCATCGGCACACCCAGCACGGGAAGGATCGTGTGTGCAGCGACGACACCGGCGAGATGCGCCGCTCCGCCCGCAGCGGCGATGATCACCTCGGCACCGTTTTCCTCCGCCTTCGATACCAGCTCGATCACCTGCGCCGGTGTACGATGCGCCGAAAGCGCCCGGCAGACGTGAGGGATGTCAAAACGTGCCAGCGTCTGGTCTGCATGCTGCATGATGTCCCAGTCGGACTTGCTTCCCATCAGGACGAGAACTTTCGGATTTTCGTTCGACATGGATATGCGCTCCTCTGGTTGATGACGATCGTCTTCAGCATATAACACGCTGTGACGGGAAAAAATGCCGCGGAAGCAGCAGGGTGGAGAGGAAAATTTCATAAAGAAATGCCCATGACAGGTGGGCATCATTTCCAGCTACGGGCCATGGATCCACCTCCCTATCCTGTCACAGGCATAGTGGGCTCCCTGCCTTCCATTACCTATATAGCGTTCATTCACCCCGGTGGGGAAAAATCCGGAAAATTTTTTTGGGCTCACGGTGGCACAACGACACCGCTCGACGTTGATTCGTATTCTTCCCGGAATCAACGCAGGAGCAGGAGACTGCGCGTCCGGCTGTACTGCGCGCTGCGCAGCTGATAGAAATACGACCCGCTCGGCAGATTCGATGCGTCGAGGGTGATGCGGTAGCTTCCCGCATGATAATACCGCGACCCGAGATCCATCACCAGTCGTCCCCGGCTGTCGTACAGACTGAGCGTGACGTCGGCGGGATGCGGTACGTCGAAGACGATCGTGGTGACGGGATTGAAGGGATTCGGGTAATTCTGATGCAACATGAACCGCGGGGGAATGTCTCCGGGCAGGAGCCGGACATCCAGCGTGCGGTCACACTTGATCGTCAGCGTATCCTCGCAAAGCACGTCGCCTCCGCCCAGTGTCTGCCATGCGATGCGGAAGTCGGCATTTCCCGTGGCATCGTTGTCGTAGCACACGGTGAAACCACCGAGTGTATTTCCGGGCTGCAGCGCGCTGGAGCGACTCTGCCAATTGATGCGTGTACCCGTACTCGTATGCAGCCAGCCGTCCGGATCATCCACCGTGGTCGGATAGAAAATCACATCGGGAGTGAGGATTTCCACGCGGAAACCGTCAACCGCACTCAGCGGCAGATGGGCGTTCCGCAGCTCGAATTCGAAACAACAGGGACGCTCGGCATTCGTCAGAACATCGACCGTGTCGCAACGCACGACCTGGAATTCGCAGAATACCGTCAGCGTGTCGCAGCACAGAACTGAGTCCCCCAGCAGTGTACACATGGTCAACGGAATACGCGTGTCGTTCGCGGACGGCAGCAGATGCAGGATGAAATCCTCCACGGTCGTGCCGTTGGGCAAAGCTGCGCCGATTTTCCGGAATATCACTTCCTTATGATCCCGCTCTTCCACCAGCCATCCCGAAGTCGGTTCCGCAGCGAGCAGTGTGGTCTGTGAGGATGTGAGACGGATGGAGAAGCCGTCCACTCCAGATATCGGTACATGCAGGTTGGCGAAGCCGAATGCGTAACTGCAGTAATCCTGGGAGGGGATTGCGAACAACGAGTCGCAGCGCTCCTCCTGCACTTCACACTCCACGGACGCCACGGCGCAACAGTGAATCGCCGTATCCAGTGATGTGCACCACTCGAACACAATTGGATCCCCGTTGTCGGCGGGGGAAAACGTGACGAAAAATCCCTGCTGCTCGCCGTTCGGCGGAACGACGCCGAGCGTGTCGCGGAAAACCAGGTGCCGACCATCATTCAGGGCGACAAACCAGGGAGCGGGAGCGACAGCGTCGAGAACGGACGCACTCTCCGTTTCGAGACGGATATGAAAATCGTTTATCGGAGACTGCGGAGAATGTGTGTTGACGAAGCCAAGCTGATACGTGCAGCTGCTACCCTGCCGTTCGACGAGCAGGGAATCGCAGAAGTCCTGCTGAGGATCACACTGCAGACCGACGGTGTCGCAGCAGATCTCCGTATCGTTGTTCAACGTGCACCAGGCAACGGAAAAGCTTCCACTCGCGGGAGGAAGGAAACGCAGGATGAATCCCTTGAGCGAGTCGCCCGGTGTGACACCGGAGGGAAGCTCACTTCCGAATGTCACTCCCAGCGCCGTTCGGTTGACGATTTTCCATCCTCCCGGTGGACGCACGGAATCCAGTCTGCCTCCCGGAGTAAGCACGCGCATCCGGAAACCATTGACGACGGATTCAGGCGTGTGTCCGTTCCGGAATCCGAAATCATAGCTGCAATCGTCGTTGTTCGAGAGTATCAGCGAATCACATTGTGCTTCTTCGAATGGTTCGCAGTGCACAGTCTGCAGTCCCTCGCAGACGACTGCGTCACCTCGCAATGTCTTCCAGGCGAAATTCACCGGTCCCGGTCCGGTCGCTGTACGCTCGACGCAAATGAGAAAACCGCCAAGCGATTCCCCCGGTCCCAGCGAATCCATCTCCAGACGAAAAGTGACGCTGCGTGTACTCTGGGCGGCGATCTGCCATGGACCACTCGGGTTGCCGACGATTCTCTTCGCGGGATCGAGCAGTTCTATCTCGAATCCATCAAGAAAAGCGTTGGCAAGATTGACATTGTGCAGAGTGAACTCGTAGCAGCAGCTTCCTTCCGGCTGCTGCGGATGCATCACGGCGACCACAGAGACGCTGTCGCAGAAATTCTGCACGTCTTCACATTCGAATTCCACCGTATCCTTGCTGAGCACCTCATCGCGGTATTCCGTCCGCCATACTACCCGGAAAC
This sequence comes from Bacteroidota bacterium, assembly GCA_016928515.1. Classification (GTDB taxonomy): domain Bacteria; phylum Bacteroidota; class Ignavibacteria; order SZUA-365; family SZUA-365; genus BM516. Next base: position 7,330 of record JAFGKR010000119.1, read on the forward strand.
GCGGGTCGCTCGATTGCACCCGATCGAAGCAGACCGAAAATCCCTCGAGCACGTCGTCAACCTCAAGCTCGTATCCCTCCTCGCCATAGAGAAGCATCGTATCCTCCTCCACGGATATCGGCCAGGGATTATCGTTCCCCGGACGTATCGTGACACCGGGTGTGATCACCGAGAGCCGTATGCGGCCGATCGGACTCTTCGGATCATGTTCGTTGCTCACACCGAAGAGAAAACAGCAGGCGGTCGGATCATCTTCGTAGAATTCGATCACGTCATTCTGGGCCTGCAACCGTGGTGATAATAGAAGGAGAATTGCGGCGGAAGCAAGGATGATTTTCATGGCGATGTCCGTTCGGTCCGAGAATAACTGCAGGTATGTCGGAAATCCGGCCTGAAACTGAAGCTACAGAATTGTATGGCGAGGCGCAATGCCCGAATCCTCCCCGGCATCTTGCACATGACCACGGCACGCGCATGACAAAAGGTGTCCCAGGGATACAGCAATGACCGCATCCCCGATCGCCTTGCATCGGGAGCAAATACGCATGTACTTTTGTTGTCTGGATATATCATCATCAACGTGAGCACTCTCATGCCGTATTTCCGATTCCAGGGTTCCACTCTGCTCATGATCGCCGTGATCGCACTGTCTGCCTGTTCGCTCTCGCGCGATCTGTTCATGATGGAGGATACGGAGGACTATGCAGCATACATCGAGAAATGGGCTCCGACAGAGGACGCTTTCATCGCGGTACAACGTCTTGCCCGCCCACATATCGACGCAAAGGACTGGACGGCTGCCTCAGAGGTGTTTCGCTCGTACCGTTCACGTTTTCCCGGTATGGAAACGCGTTTCGATGGTATTATCGAGATTCTCGAACGCCCCTCCTTCGACGTTGAAATCCGCAATCTCGGGAGCGGTATCAATTCGGCATATGATGATATCAAACCCTCGGTCACCGTCGACGGCAAACGCCTGTATTTCGCGAGCGACCGTCCCGGAGGCATGGGAAAACTCGACATTTATGTAGCGCAGTACGAAGACGGCGTCTGGCAGCCGGCCGTGAATCTCGGTGACCGCATCAACACCGAGGATCATGAAACGATCAACGGTCTGTCTTTCGATGGGACAAAGATCCTGATCTACGGCGGTTTCCCGGGACATCTCGGCAGCGGCGACAATTACTATTTCGAAAAAACCGATCAGGGGTGGTCCGACATCAAGCATTTCCCCCGCATGGTCAACAGCAAGTATTATGACTCCGATGCCTTCATGACCGCTGACGGCTTCGCCGTGCTGTTTACATCCGACCGGGAGGGTGTGGTCGGGGAGCGCGTCCCGAAGAATACCAGGTACCACGGAAGCGTCGCGGGTAACACGGATATTTTCGTGGCGGTGAAGCGTGGCGCCTACTGGCAACCCCCGATCAACCTCGGTCCGGTCATCAACACGCCGTTTGCCGAGCGCTCCGCCTTTCTGCATCCGGACGGCAAGACACTGTATTTTTCCTCCGACGGCCATCCGGGACTGGGTAAGCTCGACGTTTTCAAATCCGTCCGCATGAATCCGAATTCCTGGACGGAATGGAGTGAGCCGGTCAACCTCGGCAAAGACGTGAACGGTTCCGACGACGACTGGGGCTATCGCATCACACCGGACGGCAAATACGCGTTCTTCTCCACTTCGAATCAGCCGGACGGCATGGGAGAGAACGATATCTACATGATCACACTCCCGAAGGCCGCACGTCCGCAGGAGTCTGTTGCCGTAATATCGGGCGAGATCAAGGACGAAGACGGAAATCCCGTCTCCGCCGACGTCATTGCACAGGATCTTGCCACGGGAGAAATCATTGCGAAAGCCAGCAGTGATCCGGAAACGGGCGAGTACGCCCTGACACTCCCTGAAGGAACGGATCCGAAGAACATTGGGATTTTCGCCGAGGAGGAGGGATACTACCCGGATGCGTTCAACCTGCGCCTCGGGGATCTCGATCGCTTCGCGGATGCCTCCATGAATGGTACCGGCGATGGCTCAGGCAGTGGATCGGGAAGCGGCGACGGTTCGGGATCCGGAAGCGGATCGGGGGATCGCTCCGGGTCGGGATCCGGTGATGGCTCAGGCAGTGGATCGGGATCGGGAAGCGGCGACGGTTCAGGATCCGGAAGCGGATCGGGGGATCGCTCCGGGTCGGGATCCGGCGATGGCTCAGGCAGTGGATCGGGATCGGGCAGCGGCGACGGCTCAGGGTCCGGAAGCGGATCAGGTGACGGCTCTGGTTCCGGCGACGGCTCAGGGTCCGGAAGCGGATCGGGCGATGGCTCCGGAAGCGGTGACGGTTCGGGATCCGGAAGTGGTTCGGGTGACGGCTCCGGAAGCGGCGACGGCTCAGGGTCCGGAAGTGGTTCGGGTGACGGCTCCGGTTCCGGCGACGGCTCCGGCGATGGATCTGGATCCGGAAGCGGTTCGGGA
>JAFGKR010000120.1 GCA_016928515.1 Bacteroidota bacterium
ATGCTGCTGAGTCATAGTGACGCCTTTCCCCAGGGATATTCCCCGGGAAGGGAATTCACCGCGGCAGGGCGGTTCTATCCCGATCATTCACACGCGGAACTCTCGACCAATGAGAGCCGTTCCGCTCGCACTCTTGTCGCCCTGGTGAAAGCAGGAAATGCGATAGTGAACGAAGCCCGCATGCGTGCTTCGGAGAAGGGATATGATATTCTCGTTGTCGCCAATAACTCGGATGGCCTGGGACATTCCTATGCCGGTCATCTCAACATCCTTCTGTCACGCAGTTGCTTTGAAATGCTGCTGCGTCGTCGGCCGCATCTGCTGTACAGAGCCTGGGTCCCGCATCTCGTCACGGCGCAGATCTACACGGGAAACGGAAAAATCGGTAGCGAAAACGGTTCGGATCCGGTGCCGTTTCAACTGTCACAACGGGCTGATTTCATGGAAACGGCAACGATCGCCCTCCAGACGACGCATGCGAGACCGCTGATCAATTCACGTGATGAACCGTTAGCGGACAGAAATAGATATGCACGCCTGCATATTATCACCTTCGACACGAACATGGCGGAATATGCTCTGTGGTTGAAGATCGGAACATCACAACTTGTTCTGGCCATGATCGAATCGGGGTATCTGGATCTCGATGTGACGATCAGCGACCCGCTCCACAGTATCCAGGCCGTCTCCCATGATCCGACCCTGCGGCACACCGTGGCGCTGGAAGACGGGCGCAGCATCAGCGCCATCGATATCCAGGAAATCCTTGCCGGGGCGGCGTCGCGATTTCTCGATCACGGGTACGACGAGGGAGCCGTGCCGGATGCTCGGCTGATTGTCGATGCATGGACGGATACGCTGCGGAAACTCCAAAGTGACCCCATGCAGCTCGTGGGAAAGCTGGATTGGGTAAACAAACTCGCGTTGCTCAATCACCATCGCGAACGGAACGGTGTCGACTGGAGCGACGACACATGCAAGGTGATCGATCATCAGTACGGGAACATCAATCCCCGGGAAGGTCTGTACCACACCGTGTTCGTGAAGAATCACATGAGTGAACACATCGTGACGGAAGAGATGATCCGGAGATATACCATGTCAGCGCCGGAAGATACGCGCGCGTGGTTTCGGGCCGAACTCCTGAAGCGATTCGGCAGTCAGATCGTGTCGATGGATTGGGACATGATCACGTTCCGAAAGGACGGCAACTGGTGGTCGAACACCATGCGTCTGCACGTCGACGATCCCCTGAAATTCACGAAGTCGGATGTGGAATCGGCATTGGACCGTGTGCATTCACTCGATGCCTTGTTCGAAACATTCGGAGCAGTGGAGTCCGCACCGCAGTATACATCGCTGCCCGCATATCCCGCCGGTTCGGTCTCAGCGTATGATTACTATTCTTATGACGATCACAGGAGGTATGAGACATGACACAGAAGAGAAAAGACCGCCAGTATCAACCACATCTCCCCGTGACGAACGAGGGCGGCAATGTCCCCATGACGTCGGGTGGAGTGAATCAGGGAATGCAGGACGCCCGTGAAAAGCTCGCGGCGGCCGACGAGGCAATCGCCAACGCCCTTTCCGGGGACAGCGTGGAGTTTCTCGAGAACTTCCGACAGGAAGGCGGTGAGTGAGCGATGCTCCACAATGAGAGGGCAACCCGGGATTGCATCATGGGACTGGAGACGGAGTATTCCACAGTCTTGCCGTGGGATGACCGGGGCATCGAATGGCGTGAACTGCGTTTCCTCAAGACCTTCATCCGGACATTCGCAGAGCGCCATCCCTCACTGCCCGGAGAGGCGTCACGGTTCAGACGCTACTGCGAGAATGCGTCGTGCACCTATATTGACAACGGCTATCATGTTGAGTATTGCACTCCCGAAGTAACATCGCCCCGTGATGCCATCCTCTATGACAAGGCAGGGGAGCGAATGCTGGAGGAGACGCTGAAAGCACAGGCAGGTCCGAATTCGTCGATCCGATTCATCAAGAACAACATTGACTATTCCGGAGCGACGTATGGATGTCATGAAAACTACCTCGCGGATCGTTCCGTCCAGTTCCATGATCTGTTGCAGCTTGTACCGTTCCTTGTTACCCGGCAGATCTATGCGGGAGGCGGCCGGATCTCCTTCGATTCGCGTGCCGCGGGCTTTGAACTCTCGCAGCGAGCGGAATACATCGTCAACGAGATCGGACAGAATACGACGGCGAATCGAGCGATCCTGTGCACAAAAGACGAGTGTTTGAGTGACGGGCGATACCACAGGATTCACCTGATTCTTGGAGACAGCCTGATGTCGGAGTTGGGAGGATACCTGAAGGTCGGGACGACAGCCCTGCTTCTGCGACTCATCGAGCAGGGACTATCGATCGGAAAAGGATTGGGGATGGAGGAATCCGTCCGTGAACTCAAGGCGATCAGTCGCGATCCGGACGGAAGCCACCCCGTCATACTGCAACGGGGCATCACCATGACCGCTCTGGAGATCCAGCATGCCTATCTGAACACGGCGAAGCGCAATCTGTATCGCCTTCCGTCGTGGGCAGCGGATGTCATCGCCCGCTGGGAGCATGTGTTGCAGGCTCTCGAGTCGGATCCGGAGCAATTGAACAGTTCGCTGGACTGCTATATCAAACGTTCCCTGTATCGACGTTTCCTCTCCCGCAATAATATGACATGGAAGCATCTCACCATGTTCGGGAGCGTCCAGGAGGATGAAAGCACCCCGCAACACCGCTCGTTACGCGTGTCGCGGGAAGAGTGCTCCCTGATCCCCATTGAAGACGCGCAGAAAGGGGGAGCCGCGAAGTCTCCCCTGCCGCATGATATGGTCAAGGCGATACAAGCATTGATCGAGATGGATATCCGGTATCACGACATCGGCCGGGACAGTGGTGTCTTCCATATTCTCGATCGCGCCGGTGTCCTGGATCACCACATTGTGACCGATGAAGAAATCACGACAGCCATGACCCGCCCTCCGACCGGAACCCGAGCGGAACTCCGTGGCAAAACGATCTCGGAACTGGCGCCGACCGGCAGCAATGCACATGTTGCCTGGTCGAACATCATCCTGCTCGATGACCGCCGAATCCTCGATATGACGGATCCGTACGCGCGCACCGCGGAATGGGAAGAGCAACCGGCTCCGGAACCATGCGCGCAGGAACGGCTGAATACACAGGGACAACCGCATATACAGGTACGGTCGCACACATCGACACGGTCACGTACACCGGAACAGCCGCGCACACCGGAACAGCCGCGCACACCGGAACAGCCGCGCAACATCGCACAAATGATTCTTGATTTCTTTCCAAGGAGCACACTATGAAACAATTTCGACAAGGCGATATCCTCATCGCCGCAATACCTGAAATCCCACCGGAGGCGGAAGAGGAGCAGATCGAAAACGGCGGCTTCGTGCTCGCCCGCGGCGAAGCGACCGGACATGCCCACGTCATCAGACAGTCGCGTGACATCGCCGCGTTTCGGACACGTGATTCCCGCTATCTCCGGGCACTTCGGGAAGTCACCGTCACGCATGAAGAGCATGATCCGATTTCACTCCCCGCCGGGCTGTATGCCATTATTCGGCAACGGGAATACGCACCGGGCAAAATCCATAACGTCCAGGATTAGCATGAGCGATCATCGTGACCTGGAAAGGCGATTCGATACGTATGCACGCACGTGGGCGGACGCGTGGTGCACGGCCGGACCGGTGGATCGCAGTCGCACCGAGGCGGCGATCGGGCGGCTGTACCGGGCCAACCGTCGCCGCGCTCCTGCCGTTGTGTGGTGCGATTCGCCGATCACCGCGATCGCCGTCAACGTCTTTTTCAACACCATCACCCTCACGAAGCCGCGGAGGAATCCCTTCTGCACGACGCTGGAAGATGCGCTCGTGACCACGGTGGGCACTGTGTTTCAATGGGTGGATGAGGTCATTCGTGCGATTGAGACGGGAGAACCCATCCCGCGCAAACTGTCCGAGCCGCTGCACTGTTCGCAGACCCTCAGGTGGCGACTCGATTTTCTCGACGTCTGGTTTGAACTCCCCGAGCGATCCCGGGACGAGGTCCGTGCAGTGTTGTGGGAATCGTTCACCGCTCTCGGGGTGGACCGGAACAGCCCGCCGCTCCTTGCGCTGAACCGCATGCTCGACGATGTCCTTGTCGCGGCAGCGCACGCCCGTGCCGATGCGGAGGAGGCCGATGCGGAGGATGCCGATGCGGAGGATGCCGATGCGGAAGATGCCGATGCGGAGGAGGCCGATGCGGAGGATGCCGATGCGGAGGAGGAGCACGATCTCCATTCCGGGGAAACGGTCGTCCGTGAACGCGATTGGATCGATCTCCGCATTGCGCTTCGATCCTCGTTGAAGCCCGGATGCTGGAAGCCTGTATGGTGGGGTTTCTCGAAGAGAATTCGGCGGGAATTGTCCATCGGGTTGCGTGATCTTCTCCGCAGTGATGCGAGCGAAAACGATCTTGAATTCGCCGTGTCGGCCGCGGGTGGTTTGCTGGAGAACCGATACGGCATCGTCCGCGCGCACACGCTGGATTATCTGCTGCGTCCCATGCTGCTCGCACTGGAGCCGCGGTATCCGATCCTGTACGAAACGTGGGACAACATCGATGAACAGCATCTCACGGAGATGTACTCCATGGATCTCTGGCATTCGTTTCTGCGGAGCGAAAACCGTCGTGAGCCGTTCGCTGATCCCGACACGCAGAATACCGTTCTCGATCGGCTGCATGACGTGCTGAAACACTGCGGATGGTTCTTTCCGGCGCGCGACATCTGCTGGGTGACGGAGCGTGCGGAATCCTGTCATCGCGATGATGCGGGGAGGTTGCACAACGCGGACGGTCCGGCGCTGGCATATCCCCGAAACAGTACGGCTGTATACTCATGGCACGGTGTGTTTGTCGACGAAGATATCATCCGGCGGCCGCACGGCATCACCCGGAAGGATATCGAGGAGGAGTGGAACATCGAAATGCGATGGGTGAAAATAACGCGATACGGTACCGAGCGGTACCTGTCGGAATCCGGTGCGACTGTCGTCCATCGCGATGAAACCGGGACGTTATGGAGCATTCCGACGGCGCAATACGTCACCCGCGAGCCGATTCTGCTGGTGGAAGTGGAAAACGCATCACCCGAACCCGACGGGAGCCGGAAGCGATATTTCCTCCGCGTTCCACCGACAATGAATACCGCCCGCGAAGCGGTGGCCTGGACCTTCGGGATGGATGCCGCCGAGTATCATCCGACGATCGAGAGCTGAGCATGCGTCAGAGACCATACTTCTTCCGTTGAACGAAGCGAACGGATCCAGATTCATGTGCGCAACAGTGCGCGCAGAGAGAGGATTCATCATACAGACGAGTTTTTCGGCCCTGGATTTATCCGGAGGTGCATGATGCGCAGGAACATTCGAATCGTGGTATTGCTCTGCCTCCACATCCTTCTGTTCCCATTCCATACGCTCTCCCAATCCCTCACGCTTTACGACATCGACGCATCGGACTACCCGGTGATGCGGGCGAAGTTCTACGCCTTCGATGCGGACGGTAATCAGCTCTCGGAGAATCGGGGGAATAGACACGTCACCGCACTTGCCGCGGATGGTCATGGGTGTCTGTATGCCGGTACCGCAACCGACGGAGTGCTCCGATCTTGTTCGATGACCCTGCCCACCGACTGCGATGACACCAATTGGTCGGATGAATTCGACGGCCCGGAAATTGACAGAAACATCTGGACCTTGAAATCACCAGGCACACCCATGTGTCTGTTACCGTCCATGACCTGCTGGGACGCCGCGTCGCGATCCTCGCAGACGAGACACAGGGTCCGGGCATGTACACTCTTCGCACCGACGGATTGACCGTACCGAACGGTGCGTATATCTGTCGGATCGATGCGGCCGGTGTCACCGAGAGCAGGATACTGGTGCTCATGCGGTGATGGTCAGGAGAAAATTACGGGCATGGAATGTATATTGTGTCCATGCCCAAACTTCCCAATATCAAGGATTCCATGCTCTCCCGGATCTGGGAGGAGCTGAAGCACATCAATTACCAGCAGGTGAATGAAAAGGCCGCGCGGAGCTACACGCTCTGCGTTGCCGGTACCCGCAGTGAAACCGCCGCGATCACCGCGTGGCTCGGACGCCTCCGCTACCCGCTGCTGCGGCGCTTTCTCGATGATGAAGATATCCGGTCCGAAACCGGCAGCCGGATGCGACGGCGCCTGCGCACCGTGACGCTGTCGGACGAAGGTGCGCTCGCCGCGCTCTCCGAAGAGGACCGCCTGCACCTGCGCGACGCGCTGCTTACGCTCACCACACCACGCTGGGCATCCCTGCTAACGCCGCACGCCGAACGCGTGTATGTCTACGAGGAGGACGCCGGGGAGGAACTGGCGGACGAAATCCTCACCGACCTGCCGAACGATCACTTCGCACTGAGCTATGTGTTCCCCGCCTTTCGTGCAGCCCACGCACGTCGCGAAATCCGCGCCACCGCCATGCAGAACTCCGGCTGGGCCCTGTTCACCGCCGCGCCGAACATCGTCCCGAATCCCGGCCAGGTCTTCACAATTCCCGCCGAAGCACTGTCGGATTTCGTCGTGCTCACCGTCAATGAAATCAAGATGATGTTCGAACTCGTGGCGCTCACCGGACGCACGGTGCAGCCACTGCAATGCATCCCTGAACTCGGCATCATACTCGGACTGGCGAAGCTGGCCGAGACCACGGCGACAAACCTCGTCGGCAAGGCCCCCGGCGCGGGACCCGTCATCAAGGGCGGCGTCGCCTACGCCTTCACCTCCGCCATCGGCGAAGCCATTTTCCTCTATGAGATTGCCGGTGTGCAGGTGGGGAAGGATTTCCTGGAGGAACGCGCGAAAGCCTGGTTCGACGAGGGCAAACGCAACGCCGCCCGTCTCTACGACAGCGCCAGAAACCGTCTGAAAAAGTAAGGGTTTTTCTTTCGTATCACGAAGACACACCGACACGAATTCCCTTCGTGTCGTTGTGTCTTCGTGTCTTCGAGATCTACAGAGCAATGTCAAATGTCACCAGCGTGTCCCGGCCGGCAAGGATCATGTAACTGCTGCGCAGATCCTCTTCCGTCGGTTCCATTTTGTACCCGAACGGCAGCGGGAACTGCTGATCCAGCGCGCGGGTCTGCTCGATTTCGTACCCGGTTGCACGGCGCACCGCTTCGGCGAAGGGATACCCCTCGCTCCAGTACTTCGCGAAGCCGATGGGCGAATAAATTGTCAGCGAATTCGCTTCGTAGGAGCCGCAGGCGGCGATGACGCCCGTGGCTTCCCAGGCCGCGAGATGATGGCTCGCATGGCAGCAGGTCTGGTACAGCACGCGGATCGGGAGATTGCGGGATTTCACCGCCTGCGTCATTTCCATGACCGGCACGTCGCGATCGTCGAAACACACAACTGTCGTGGACGCGTGCATATCCAGCAGGAGATCGAGGCGGTATCCCTCTCCGCGCAGGCGATCCAGCTCCGCAAGCATGCGTTCGACCGTCGCGTCACGGTCGGAGAGACGGACGATCTCCTCGTACGCCGTACCCGTGGCGGCGGTGATCTGGTCCATGATCCATGGTTCACCGAAATCATCGATCACCTCGATGAAGCTGCGGTTGCGCAGTGAGTCGCCCGGGATCCCGAACAGCTCGCTGACGATCGGGATCAATTGATCCTTCAAAAGCATCCAGCCGAACTCCACTTCGGTCGGAAACATCTCGTTGTTCTCCACAACCATCACCAGCGCGTGTTTCTCTGCGGTCGACGAAGGGATGACGGGATTTGTGTCCGGATCCTCCGAGCAGGCGGAGAGTAACAGGATACCGGACACAGCAGCTATCATACATTTGAACATTTCGGCCTCCGGGGGCGAATCTTTTCGGAGTGGGACACCGAAACATAGGAAGTCGCGTGCTTTCCTGCAATGACACGATGGAGCCTTGTGAAAGGAAAAAAACCAGAGCACGAGAAAAAATTTCAACATTTTCCCCAATGGAGCCGAATGAACGCTATGGTGAATGAACACGATATGGGGAGTAGACACTTGATATCAACGATTGGATTCCGTATTATGTATTCCTTACGTGCGCTGAATCTTCGAAATCAGGAGAGATTCCCGTACGACGATGAAGGAAGCGCATATATGACGCCCGTTTGCCTGATAACAATGGAAGGCGTCCGTTTTTTCCACGGAAGCGATTACACGCGGATCCAGAATACGGGATCCGTCCATATATTCCAGAAACCCTGTCCTCCGCCGGCCCCGGCCTGCATGTGCTGCCAGGTAAATCACCGCTTTGTGGCTTATCACCGCATGGTACCGCAAGCAGCGTATGTGACGATACGGCGGAGGATTCTATCAACCGGTGGTATATGGACAAACACTGCGACCACGACTTTCTCGACCGCATCGACGCCAATCCCATCCTCGTCCCCCGTCAGAAGGACATACTCAGGTATGTCTGCGTCGAGGGATCCATCACCCGCACCGGGTATATCGAACGCACGGGCGTTTCCGGGAGCACGGCAACCCGCGATCTCTCCGAGATGGTTCTTGCCGGCTGGCTCGTGCGGGAGTCCCCCGGCCGCTACGTCATCGGAGACCTGGGGATCGATCACGAGTGGGTCCATGATGAGTTTCATCCGTAGGGGAAGAAGGGAAGGGGGAAAGAGGGAAAGAGAACAGCCCGTCATCCCGAGTAGGTCGCCGCAGGCGACCGTATCGAGGGACAGTGTATTCGCATCCATCATCGTTGTCCTCCTCCTCCTCACCTCCACCATCTCCGCACAGACCCCGATCCCGTACGACAAATGCTACTTCGACAGCACGGGTTCGTATCCCCTCGGACTCCATGCGACGGAGACGTACTTCCGGACCATCACGCCCTTCGGGCAATCCGACGCGAGCAGCCTCGGTGATGTGACGGCGGGATACCACCTGGGACGCTACATCCTGCACGGCCATCTCTGGTATCATCTCGCATGGGCACGTTCACCCGAATACACATCCGCTCCGCTTGACCGCCGGCTGCAGCTCCTGCGAGAATGCCGCAACAAGATCGACACCATGACCACGGAGCCGTACTTCCGCGACGTCTCCCTCTGCGTGAACTCCCGCACCTTCCGCGGTGGTGACCACAGTGGCATCACGCGCTGGCAGGACGGCTACCGCGGCTGGGGCTTCACGCGCAACGTCGACGCCCTCATGCCGCTGCCCTCCACCGCTCCGCGGACGGTCACGCCCGATACCTGGTTCCGCGTCAAAATCCGTGTGCGCAGCATTCCTCCTTCTTCCCTCCCCGAAGTCTCCGTGTGGATCGCGCGGGAAGGAGAACCGTTCACCGAACAACCCTGGTACCGGCAGACCTACGACGGCAGGGGACGCGACGAAGAGGGGGATCCCGTGCTGTATGCGAAGGGATCGGTCGCCATCCTTTCCTGTTTTTCGGATATCAGCGTCCGCAACCTTGCCGTGTATCGCGGCACCGGCGACGCGCGGCACCCGTTCTACCTCCTGAACGATCACGGCGAGGAATACTTGCAGGATCCGCGGACATTCCACGCCCACTGGGAGCGGGTGGGATACAGCGACAGCAGCGGAACAGACCGCGACGTCTGGGAGGTGACGCAGGATGCCAGCGGATATGCAATCACGACGCGCGCGGCGGAGGGTCGACCCGTCGCCATGGATTCCGCGCTGTACGATCCATGGAACGGTGGTGTCTTCGCCATGGCCCTGCTGCAGTACACCGACGGCAGCGGCGCCTCCACGGACGATCTCGGCGATGCGGAGATCGAGTATGAACTGAATATCCGAAAGCGTACGACATCCTATGCCGAAGCCGGCATCGGACTGCGGACGCATACGAAGGACGATGTTCCAGTCGACGTCTCCCGCATGCGTCTTTTCCCGTGGACCTCCAGTCACGTACCCGAACCCGCCCGCTTCGCTCCGGTCCGCCACAACCTGCGCTATCTCGGGGTCAACCTGCGGCCGGATGCCGTGCAGATCGCCTATCACCTCGATACCAAACATACCGGCACCGGCATGTTCTACTGGGGCACGCCCTGGGACACCGAGCACACTCTGCACGTGGATTCCATCCCGTATGCCGAAGGCGCGAATTCCGAGGGGGAAATGACCGGCGCCGTACTGCGCTTTGCGCATTACATCACATCCCTTCCGGCGTCGTCCCCGGAGCGACAGGAATTCCAGGCCGATGCGGACACCTTCATCGCGCGCATGAACAAAAACACCGTGGCGAAATGGACCGCTGCCACCCGGCGCAGCCAGGAAAACAATATCTTCTACGGCAACACCAACGGACGTACCCTGCTCTGCTACGGGGATTTCGATGAAGGGATAGACGGTCCGATCATCATGACACGCATCGGGGGATTGTATCAGTATACCCGCCGCATGCCCGCGGCGTTTGATGCGGAGAACGTCTCCGCCGCGAACGCTTTCTTCGATGTCTATGTAAACGAACTCGGATCGCGTTTTCATCCGATCACCCTCCCCGACGGACGCGAATCCTGGTACTGGTTCGACTCTCGCCGCTGGTGGGATTCCTATGCGAAGGGATTCGCTGACAGGGGACATTCATCCCCGGAAATCCGTTTTCTGTACCTCGAGAACCTCCTCGGCGGCACGCCGCACGTATCGGAAGCCCTGCGCAGCATGGCCGACAACTTCATCAATATCATGTGGAACAGGCAAACGGGGGCGGCCATCGGTGTGAGCCGCGACCAGAGCGGAGGGAGTGACGTCCGGCAGCTCATGGACGACTATCCTCTGCTCGCCAGCACGGACTGGATGGTGTGGGAAATCTGCAACGAATACTATCAGAAATTTCGGATGGATGTACCGCTCGGGTACGGCAACACCGCTGCGGTGATGGTGTACGCCGTGAAGTATGCCGTTCCGCGCCGCCTGCGCGCGGACACGATCGACCTGCATCCCTGCTCCGGGGCGGGTGGAAACCCCGACGACGGCGGCAGTAATCTCGTCATTCGCTGGGATCCGCCCTCCGACTATCCCTGCGGTTATCTCGATTCGTGGAACACGGACGCCGTGGGAGAGGCGACGGGTTGGCGGAATCCCGGAACCACGCTGCAAAAATATCACATCGAGATCCGGGATGCGGACGATACCCACTGGTCGCTGGCCCGCCGGCATGAGATTTCTATCCCCACATTCCAGGAGGAAAACAAGTATCCGTATTTCATCGACCGCGAAGCGGAGCCGGGGAAGACATATGTGTATCGTGTCCGTACCCAGGACTGGTCGACGTTGTTCAGCAATTTCTCGGACTGGTCCGACACCCTCCGCGTGACATATCCGGAAGCGCACCGGGGCGACTATCCCACATTTCCGTCGGGACTGCTCGCCGTGCAGGTGCTTCCCTTTCACATGCTGCTGCATGGAGAAAGCACCGCATTGCAGCGCGCTGTGTATTACGCGCCGTTCAACGTGGCGGTCGAAGAAGGAGCCGAGCTTTCACTCTCCGCCGGCACGCATCTCGTCTTCGGCGACAGTTGCGAACTGCAGGTGCGCGGTACGCTGGATCTCCGCGGCGATGCGGATTGCGACCGCATCGTGCTCAACGGCAGCAGAGGCATACCCGGCAGCTGGTGGGGGATCTCGCTGTATGAGAGTGCGCGGCACAGGATCGATCACGCAGTGATCATGCACGCGATCAACAACGCCGTCGTCTTCGACGAAGGCGGATTGATCACGAACAGCACCTTCAGCGGTGCATCGCAGTTCGGCCTGATGATCCGCAACGGAGGGGGAGAGGGAAGTCAGAGCGTGGAGAACTGCGACATTTCGGGGAACGGATATTCCAACCTGTCCATCTATCCCGGTGTCGCGGATGTCTCCGGCGGCGGCATGAAGGCGATATTCCCGGAGATCCGTTCCTGCCGTATCAGCGCTGCGCGCACGGGCGACGGCATCCTGCTCGCCGACCGCGCCTGGGCGCGGATAGAGAACTGCGAGATCACGGACAATGCCGGTTGCGGGGTGCGAGCGCATTACACTGCCGGGGAATTGACCGCCGGGCGTCTCATCCGTCTCGAGCGGAACCGTATTCGCGGCAACGGGAGTGCGAACGTGAAGCTGACCGCATCCGCGGTGCTCGCGCGTTTCAACACCTTCGCGCACGCGCCGTACGGAATACTTACCACGACCTCCTCTGCGCTGTACGGGGCGACGGGGTATTGGGGAAGCGGACGGAACACCTTCGATTCCTGTGAGGTGGCGCTGCGGCTGGAGGACACGCACATCGTTCACTTCGGCCTGCGCAGCGACATGTTTCGTCGGACGAAAGGCGGCGGCAACGTTTTCCGGAACTCCCTGCGCGCGCATGTGGAAAGCGAGCGGTCCGGCGGTTTCCTGCAGTGCAACCGTTTCGAACCGGATGCTCCGCGGTATTTCGACATCCCGGGCTACCCGGAGAAGCCGGAGGTGTTGATCGAGCCCGTCGCTCCCTGCATGGGAGACGGCGTTCATGAGCCCTTCACCAAGCCGTCCGCCGTGGATTTCGCCGTCTGGCCGAATCCCGCCGCGGATCACATCTTCCTGCGGATCGACCGGCCCGAGCGTTGTCGCAGCTGCATCGTCAGCGACATCCTCGGTCGTCCCTTGCGCACCCTGGATCTCACCTCGTCACCGGCCGGATCCGTGCATCGTATCTCGCTCGCGGGGCTTCCTGCCGGGGTGTTTGTAGTGACCGTATACGGCGATAGCGGGGTACGGAGTTGGATGGTGAGGAGGGGGAAAAGTTAAAAGGTTAAAAAGTGAAAAGTCGGAGGCGGAGCCGGAGACCCGCCGCAGGCGGGGTTAAAAGGTGAAAAAGTTGAAGGTGAAGCGAATTGACCGTATCGAGGGACGAGAAGATAGCGAAAAACATGTGTAGCTGTATGGACGCAAAACAACTCACCCCCCCTGTCCCCCC
>JAFGKR010000121.1 GCA_016928515.1 Bacteroidota bacterium
CTCTTCCCGTTTCGGATCACTGCGGCGTATCCTCGAACAAAACAGTGGACAGATACCGCTCCCCGGTGTCCGGAAGCACAGTGACGACGTTCTTCTCACGACCGAGACGACGCGCAAATTCAACGGCGGCATGTGCTGCGGCGCCACAGGATATGCCGACGAACATTCCTTCCTGACGCGCGAGACTGCGCGCCATATCCACCGCCTGCTGATTGGTGACGGTCATGATCTCGTCGATCACATTGCGGTCGAGGATATCAGGGACAAAACCGGCGCCGATGCCCTGGATCTTGTGCGGGCCGGGTTCGCCTCCGCTGAGCACAGGGGAATCTGCCGGTTCCACCGCGATGATGGACACACCGGCGCTGTAATGTTCGCGGAGAAATCGTCCGACACCGGTGATCGTACCACCCGTCCCGACACCTGCCACGAAGGCATCGATTCGGAGTCCCGCCATGTCGGCGAGAATTTCCGGTCCGGTGGTTTCATAATGCGAACGTACATTCGCCCGGTTGCGGAACTGCTGGGGAATGAAAGCAGCGCCTTCTTCATGTGCCAGTTCCTCGGCTCTGGCGATGGCACCCTTCATGCCTTTCGTTCCGTCGGTCAGAACGATCTCCGCACCGAGATGCATCATGATCTTGCGACGCTCGATGCTCATGGTCTCAGGCATGGTGAGGACGAGACGGTATCCCTTCACCGCACAGACCATCGCAAGTCCGATGCCCGTATTGCCTGAGGTCGGTTCGATGATCGTCGTACCGGGCGTCACGAGTCCTGCCTCCTCCGCGTCTTCGATCATGTACAGCGCGGGACGTTCCTTGACACATCCCAGGGGATTGAAGGCCTCCATTTTCGCCCATACCGTGGCACCGTTCTCCGGTGACAGCTTCGCGAGCCGCAGCAGCGGGGTGCGGCCGATACTCTCGTTGATATTGTTGAATCGCATACGGTTTCCTTTCTTCAGATGTCGTACGACCACATGTTTTCCCGTTCCGTCGCCGGTATGACGTTCACCCGCGGCTCACTGGTGACGAGCGAGTGCGGCGGAACGGATTTCACCAGCCAGACATTGCCGCCGATCACCGCATCATGACCAATGACAGTCTCCCCTCCAAGGATTGTCGCGCCGGCGTATATTGTTGCGCGGTCTTCGATGGTCGGATGACGCTTCTCTTCCGCAAGGGTTTTGTGCACACTCAACGCACCAAGCGAAACCCCCTGGTAGATCTTTACCTGTTCTCCGATCACCGTCGTCTCACCGATCACCACACCCGTCCCGTGGTCGATGTAAAATGAGCGGCCGATGCGCGCCCCGGGATGGATGTCGATCCCTGTCCTGCTGTGAATGTACTCACTCATCATCCGCGCGATCAGGCGCACGCCGTGTGTCCACAGGAAATGTGCGACACGGTGCACCGCAATGGCGCGCAGTCCCGGATAGCTCAGAATGATCTCCTCCCGGGAACGCGCCGCGGGATCACCTTCGAGGAGAGCACTCACATCCGTCGAAAGGATGTCGCGCAGAGCCGGAAGAGAACGGAAGAAATGTTCCACGATGGCACAGGCCTGCTCCCGCACCTCCTGCTCCCCGGGTCCGTTCCCGCGCTCACGGAGATCGAAATACAAGTTCCGTTGCACTTCGACAACGAGATTCTCATACACCTGCACAAGCCGCGATCCTGTCAGATATCGAAGATTTGATGCACTGAGATGCTCATCGCGGAAAAAACCGGGAAACAGCAGAGCCTCGATATCACGTACGATGTCGATGATTGCGTCGCGCGAAGGCAATGTGCTTCCATGCAGGTGGTTGATGCCTCCCTCCGTTTCATACGACTGCAGCAACGCCTCGGTCAGTTCCTGTGTAGTGTCGGCGGAATACATTTCTGTCATGAATATTCGCTCCTTTGGACCATCAACGCTCTGATACTGCGGAGAATTCCAATTCCTCGGGGGGAAATCCGGTCACTGCCCGAAAAAAATTGTATACTTTGCATTATTTCTGGTTTCGAAAGGTCTTCCTCCATGCGTCTCACCCCTCCGTCTCCCATACATCGACCGCCCTGGCACCGTACTCTGAGACTCATACTCCTTCCCCTCCTCCTGTACATTGTCACATCCACACTCTCCGCCCAGGTAAACACAGAGAAGCTGCGGCGGGCAGACAGTTCGTCCGGCATGTTCTTCAACACGTCCCTGCGTTTCGGACTTGTGCGCGGAAACTCGGAGTATGTGAGCGCCGGCGCCGCTGCTCGAGTCGACTATGCACAGGCGACGCACGACAACTTCGCCGTGATCGAATATGAGTTCAAGGAATCAAGCGGAGGAAAAATCGCAAACAAGGGATTCGTGCATTTGCGCACGATACGGGCATGGACGACGCTTCTCTCCGTGGAGGCATTTGCCCAGGCGGAATTCAATGAATTCCTCTCGCTCAAGAACCGCGACTTGCTGGGTGCGGGCGCTCGGTTGCATCTCATCGAAGTCACCGGTGCCAAACGAAGTCTGTTCTCGCTCTATCTCGGTGTCGGTGCCATGTTCGAACACGAGTATTATGCCACCGAACCGGCTGAAACACGATTCAACCGGGTGCGTTCCACAAACTATCTCACCGCTGCATGGAATCCTTCAGGCAACATGGCCGCATCCCTTGTCGGGTATATCCAACCCCTGATCGAGGAACCCGCGGATTACCGGATGACTGCGGAAGCATCGCTCGAATTCACGATTTCCTCCCGATTCCGTTTTCACGTCGGAGTCAACTCCCGCTTTCACAGCCGTCCGGTGCTGAATGTCAAACGGTACGACTTCGAAATCAACAACGGGATCCGCTTCTCACTCCCCTGATACGGAGAGGATACGCACCGCCCCGGTGGGCGGTATGCGCAGATCGTGGACGCGCTGTTCGACATCCTCCAACGCCAGGATATCATAGCGCTCGACATGATCGAAGGCCTCGTTTGAGGGGCCGCGATCACGGCGGTTGCGCTGACAGACATGACGACCGTCAGAACCGCAGACGAAACACCAGGTCCGCCCCTTCTCATCGAAACGCTCGCTGACGACTCGTCGTGCCGGAGTGAACGGGAGATGCGCCGAAAGCGTCTCACCGTGGCGGTTCAGTATGACGTAGCTGAATTTCAGGGACTTCTTGATATTGCCGATGCGCTCGTCAAGCCACGCGATGAACGACGGACGTACCCAGGGAATGTCATGATGACACCAGTCGGTCTCCCGCTCGAGCGCAGGGCAATCTGCCTGCCGAAAACAGGGGGCGTACACGGTCCAGCCCTCATCGATGGACGCGTCCCGAAATGCCAGCAATCGCCGCCCCGTTTCCCGAAGCGCAGGCTCGATAAGCAGAAGGTGTCCGTCCTCGGTCAACTGCTCCATGATCCCGTTTCGCCATCGCGCTTCATGCTGCAACGGGAGTTCGTTGAGCACGTTCATTGCGATCACAAGATCGAAACGCTCTCCCCACGTTGCGTATGGTCGCGTGATGTTCATGGCGGCAATGCGCACGGATACAGGCAATCCCGTCAATCGCCGAGCATGCTCCCCAACCCGTGCGGCCAGGTGGATGTTCTCCTGCACGGCATCAACGGCCAGCAGTTCTACAACCGGTGGCGACGAGAGCCCGCCCAGAAAGGCATGCAGGCCCGCGATTCCCGTCCCTGGACCACAACCAAGATCCAGCACTCGCAGGACGGATTTGCCTCGGAACGCTACGCTCTGGCGGAGTTCAAAGAGAGGTACGCTGAGCTTGCCCAGATTCGCCGTCGCGAAATACAACAGATATGCATGGCGCAACCGGAGATCACGCAGATAGGGGGCCGTACGTCGTTCACGCGAGGCGGTATCGTTGAGATACGAAGACAGGCGTTCGAGCGAGGGGACGAACGCTTCGAGCGATTCCGGGACATCGGGATCCGTTTCGAGGATGTCCTTCAACAGGACGGACCACCACGATGGTATCGTCAGTGTCGTTCGCATCACGATTTATTCCGTATCGCGTATCGGCTCGCTGCGCATGCAGTCGATGCGTTCATGGGGATGAGCGCACGATACCTCAGTGGCGGCGAAAGTCAGGTTCCTCGAGGAATTCAGTCCTCTTCTTCCCCCTCCACATCTTCACCGTCCTCACCGTACATCTCGAGCTCTTCATGTGCATCGAGGATGACAGAGGCGAGATCCAGCACCTGCACGAGTTTTTCCTGCGGGATGAATGTGCCCAGCAGTGCGATACCCGCATCCATGCGTGCGCCGGGGTCGTCGTTGTCGAACAGCTCCCCGATCAGCTTTTCCGCCTCATTCTCGTCGATGTTCAAATAGCCCTTTTTCATTGCTTCGTCGAAAGTCATTTTTCCTCCTGATTGAGTGGTTCTCGGGAATATACGGAATCCTTTTCCGATCAACCGCTGGAAAGTGTTCTTTTTGTATATTCTTTTGATGAAATTCAGACGAAACACCCCCGACCTGTCACATATCTCCATCCGTCCCGTCAGGGAAAACGAACTCGATGCGCTGCTCTCGCTGATCGACGCGCTGGCGGACTACGAACAGCTGGATCGTCCGAACGCCGACGCCCGCGCACGGCTGCGGCACGACGCCCTGTCTTCTCCTCCCCGTTTCGAGGCCTTCCTCGCCTCCATCGACGGAAAAGACATCGGCTATACGATCATCTACGAGACATACTCGAGTTTTCTTGCCCTCCCCACGCTCTACCTCGAGGATATCTTTGTCCTTCCCGAGGCGCGAAACCGGAAAGCAGGGCTCGCCCTCTTCCTTCACGTTGCGGCACTCGCCCGCTCACGTGGCTGCGGACGAATGGACTGGACGGTGCTGGACTGGAATACGCTTGCACAGGATTTTTACCATCGCCTCGGTGCATCCCGGCTGCAGGAGTGGCAGCTCTTCCGCCTCACTCGCACGCAGTTCGATGCACTTCCGCTTCCCGACACACAATCGGATGCGCGGTAACGGCTGTCCGTTTCTCAGATCATACAGAGGAAGCAACTCATGAAATTCAAGGGAAAACCGTTTCTCATCGCGACGATTCTGCTCGCCGTATTTGTCGTCGCTCCGTTGCAGGACGTGCTCGCACAAAAAAAGAACGTGACGTTGCGCGACGTCTTCATGAATCCCGCCTTCTTCGCACCGCGCATCAGCGGATTTGCCTGGATGCCCGATGGAGAGCATTACACCTATATCAAGGCGGACCCGGAATCGGGTGCGCGACAGATCTGGAAGGTGGATGCCAAGAGCGGTGACGAGCAGCTCTTTCTCGACGCATCCACGTTGACGCTGCCGTCCACCGGGGAAACACTGACGTTCGAGGATTTCCGCTGGGAGCAGAACGGCGATTTCATCGTCTTCACGATCTCCGAGCGACCGATCTGGCGACGCTCCACCATCGGCACGTACGCGGTGTATCATGTACCGGAAGGGAAACTGATTTCTCTTCCCGAACATGAAGAGGGTGTGATGAACGTGAAAGTCTCACCTGACGGGGCGTGGGTAGGATACGTGTATGCCGATAACATCCACATCATGAACCTCACGACCGGTAAGGAAATCCAGCTCACCGACGACGTACAGGAACACGTGCACAACGGCCGATTCGGCTGGGTGTATGAAGAGGAATTCAGCATTGTCGACGGATGGCAATGGTCGCCCGACAGCCGACGCATCGCCTTCTGGCAGGAAGACGAACGGCAGGTACCCGAATTCATGCTCACGAACTGGATGCCGTTGTACCAGGACTACGTTCGCATCCGCTATCCCAAACCCGGAGAAAGAAATCCGATCGAGCGCATCGGAGTCATCGACCTTGCGACCCGCGAGCACACATGGATGGATCTCGGCGAGGACACCGACATCTACATCCCACGCATCCGATGGACGCGTGATCCAGAAACGCTGTGCATCTACCGCATGAATCGCCTGCAGAATCATCTCGAACTGCTGTTCGCCGACGTCACCACCGGGGCAACACGCGTCGTGCTCGAGGATCGCTCACAGACCGGTTGGATCAGCGTTGACGATGGATCCTGGCTGCATTTCCTCACGGGCAGTGATCACTTCATCTGGGCGTCGGAACGTGACGGCTGGAATCACCTGTATGTCTTCGACTCCGAAGGGAAGCAGATACGGCAACTCACTTCCGGCGAATGGGAAGTAGTCGACGTCCAGGGTATTTCCGCAGACCAAACCACGGTGTTCTTCACCTCGACCGCGGTATCTCCGACACAGGAACATCTGTATGCGGTCGAAGTGGACGGCGGGAAGCCAATACGCCTCACCGGGGATGAGGGGTGGCACAGCGTCTCGCTCTCCCCCACAGGTGCATTCTTCGTCGATTCCTGGTCAAGTACCCGGCAACCGACGCGGCGTGTCCTGCGGGATGCGGACGGCGACGAAGTCCGCAACCTCGGCGAAGTGGATCCCGCCGTGTTCGACGATTACTACTGGAGCGAAAAAGAATTGACGACAATCACGACGCCGGACGGTTGGACGCTGGACGTGAGCATCATGAAACCAGCCGATTTCGATCCATCGAAGACATATCCCGTCTTCTTCGACGTCTACGGCGGACCGGGAACTTCCGCAGTGCGGAACAGCTGGCCCGGAACCATGCAGCAATGGTACACGAGTGAGGGATACATCGTCGTACAGGTGGACAACCGTGGCAGCAGCCGCCGCGGCACAGCGTTCAAACATGCGGTGTACATGCAGCTCGGCAAATGGGAAGTGCGCGATTACGTGGAGGTAGCACGCCATCTGGCGGAGCTACCGTACGTGGACGCCGATCGCATCGGGATCTGGGGATGGAGTTACGGCGGATACATGGCGGCGCTTTCACTGCTGCTCGGAGAGGGCACGTTCAGCACCGGAGTCGCCATCGCACCGCTCTGCGACTGGCGTCTGTACGATACGATCTACGCTGAACGATACATGCAACGACCGAAGGATAATCCCGACGGGTACGACGTCGGATCCTGCATCGTCCACGCCGACAAATTGCAGGGCAACCTGCTGCTCATCCACGGCGGACTCGACGACAACGTACATGTGCAGAACACCATGCAGTTCATCGATCGTCTCGAAGAAGCAGGCAAGCAGTTCGATATGCGCATTTATCCCAACGGGGACCACGGCGTCGCCGGAGGCATGCGCTCGCGCCTTGGTCTGTTCGAATATTACATGTCGTACATGAACGAGCATATGCAGAATCGCTGATTCATCCGCGCTTCCGCACACCATGCCTTTGCTCATCACACGTATCCGAGGTGCCGCGCTGGCTGCGCTCCTCCTGTTCCCGCAGGAGGACGCGCACGCTGCGGTCGCCCCGGATCCCCCGGATGCATCCGCCGAAGTCCGTACCTTCCCCATATTCGGGACCGAGCATGCCCGTGTCACGATTCGGGACCGAAAACTGAAGGGAGCCGTGTTCTACATCGTGAGCGGTCATGGCGGACCCGACTCCGGCGCACGAGGGGAACGCGATTCCCGCACGCTGTGTGAGGACGAATACGCCTACGACGTCGCCCTGCGTCTCGCGCGCAATCTGCTCAGTCATGACGCAAAGGTGTACCTCATCGTCCGTGACGAAAACGACGGCATCCGTGATGACAAATATCTCCGCTGCGACTCGGACGAAATCGTCTGGGGCGGGAAAGCAATTCCACGTGAGCATCTTCCACGCCTCAAACAGCGTGCCGACATCGTCAACCGGCTCTCAAGAAAAAACCGACACGCGCGTTACCAGCGCCTGATCGTCCTTCACGTCGACAGCCGCAGCGAGGGCAGCCGGGTGGATATCTTCTTCTACCACCACTCCGGGAGCAGAGCGGGAGAGCGCACGGCATCGGTTCTCCAGGAAACCATCGAGCGGAAGTACCGCCTCCACCAGCCCTGGCGCGGGTACCACGGGACAGTCGACTCCCGTGATCGTTTGTACATGCTGCGGAAAACACTTCCTCGTACCGTCTATATCGAACTCGGTAACATCCGCAACGCATTGGATCAGCGCCGTTTCATCTCCCCCGACAACCGTCAAGCGCTCGGCAACTGGCTCAGTGAAGGCCTGCTTGACGATTTCCGCCGCACAACACGCTGATCCCCTCCCCCCTTCCGCTCTTCCCCTCTTCCCCCCTTCCCCTCTTCCGCTCTTCCCCTCTTCCCCTCTTCCGCTCTTCCCCTCTTCCCCTCTTCCGCTCTTCCCCCCTTCCGCTCTTCCCCTCTTCCCCCCTTTCCCTCTTTCCCCAATTTCCCTATGTTTCCATACCTGCATCACTGAAACAATCGCTCAACTCATGTGTCATAGATGATACGAATGCTCCTACGAAGCCGGCATAGCGGTGGGGAACGATTCGACGAATACACGGATGCCGAATTGTTCCGCATGATCCGGGAGACTCCCGCACGGGCTGAAACCGCCTTCAGGGAGCTGTACACCCGGCTGGCGGGCAACGTGTATGCGTACTGCCGGTGTCTGGCATGGCGACAGGACGAGAGCGACGATCTCTTTCAGGAAGCGTTCGTCCGGCTGTACGAAAGCGCCCTGCAGGAACGCGAGATCACCAATGTCTCGGGGTATGTGATCAAAATCGCGCGCAACCTGTTCCTCAACATGCAACGGGATAAAAAACCGACTGTGATGATTGAGGACGACACACTGTCCATGCGCGATGTGCCGCATGAACGCACAGAAATGCTGGAACTGATTCACATGGCCATGGAACTCCTGACCGACGATTATCGCGAAGCCTTTTTCCTCCGGGAATTCGCGGATCTGCCCTACGAAGAAATCGCGGGAATCATGAATCTCAGTAATGTCAACGTGCGCATTCGCGTCACACGGGCGCGTGAGAAAATCCGCACCATCCTCCAGCCCTACATCGAAGAATATGAACAGGAACAGTAATACATCAGAGCCATGAGCACACATACGCACGAACCGAATGATATGCTGCACGCCTGGATCGACGGCGAGCTCGATCCGGATCTGGAGGCACCGTTCTTCACTCATCTCGCCGCTGACAGCGAACTGCGTGAAAAACTGCGCCAGATGCGCAATATCCGCTCCGAAGCGCAGAAATATGGCGGATCGGTACAGCCGCCTGCCGGAATCACCGACCGCGTATTCAGTCGCCTCGGTTTTTCCGCACCCGTCATTGCAGAGATGCCCAGCGGAAAATCCTCCTCGCAACGCCCTGTCGTCACTGCCCTCCGGCATGCCTGGGCTCCTGTCGCATCGGCCGCAGCCGCAGCAGCGATCACCGCGATTCTCTTCCTCGGACTGAAGAATACCGCGATCACCGGAGATGATTCCGCTTTTACCGAGGGCGCACCTCCACCCGTGTCGCTGCATCAGTCGCAACACTCGTTCCCGCGAACCGGAACGGACGCCAGGGGTGAAACAAAATCTGCATCTACACACACACGAAGCACGAAGTCGCGTACCGCCAATCCATCGCAGCCAACCGCTCCACGGAATCGGAGCGAAACAAGCGTGCGGGATGACGTGATTGTGCACGGCGATGTCGTCGTGATGAATGATCTGCGGACATCGGATGAACCGTCTGAGCAACCAAACCCACTCCCGCGAACAAAAGAGATCGCGGACAATGACCCGATCGCACGGAATGACCTGATCGCACGGAATGACGAGCCTTCTCCTGCCGCATCGGCCACGCCGGATGACGAGCGGATATCGACCACCGTCCCCTCTGCTGCGCTGTCAAGCGAGAGCGAAAATACTCCCTTGATTGCGGACGGTGTCGTCGGCGCAGATCGCAGCATGGCAAATCTCGCCGCCTCGCAGGGAACAGTCAACGCACAGGGTGGCGCAATCGCAGCCGCGACCGCAGCCCTGCACACCGGTCCTGCCGGCGATGATGTGTCTCCCGTCGATACACGGCAATACTTTCCGGGGCTTCTCGCGTCCGAAGGACTTCGCTCGCTGTCCTTCGAATTCCGCGGCATGAATACGACATCCTTCCCAAACGAAACCATCGGAACGTCATCGGACCCGTGGATGCAGAACATGGCGGTCGCGGTGTATTATTCCGGTCGCCGGCATGACATCGGCCTGGAATTCGGGCAGGAGCCGTTCGCCATGCACTACCACGGTATCGAAAACGGCAAGAACGTCCACTACGAACAGAATCTGCTCACCCCGTGGCTTCTCGCCTCCTGGCGTTACCGCTTCGATCCGTTGGCAGCCGTCGGCGGCATCCAGCCCTACGTTGCAACGAGCGTGGGATCGTCCCTGTACTCCTGGCCGATGGCCCGGGCGGGCGCGGGCATCATGTACATGCCCGACCATCGCGTCCGTTTTCAGGTCGGCGTCGAGGGCAGCCTGTTGGCCTATCCATACCAGGACGTATGGTTCACCTCCCGTCGTTTCGGTCTGACGTACGGTCTCTCCATCCTCTTTTGACGCCATGCTCGGCAGCGAAACGACATGTGCAGAACACGCAACACGCAGGAACGTGACATGATCCGATATTCCTCCACCATCCTCGCGGGCATCATCAGCGCCCTGCTGTTCTCCACGTGCATGTCCCCCACGGACCCCGATACACCGCGACGCCGGATCACCGATCCGTCACGGTATTTCCTCCGCACCATCGATCTCAACGGAAGTGAATACGACGCGGGATATGACGTGGTTCAGCTCGAAGACGGCGGCTTCATCGTCACCGGTCGGACCTGGATGCAGCACACGGGGTCGAAGGACGTACTTCTCCTGCGCACCGATGCGGAAGGACACACGCTCTGGATCAAAACCTACGGCGGTGTGTACGAGGACGAAGGATACTCCGTGGCGACGACGACGGATGGTGGATTCATCATCACCGGTTTCACTGAATCCTATGCAACCGGCATGTACGATATCTACCTCATCAAGACGGATGCGCAGGGGAATCAGGAGTGGAGCAAATCCTTCGGCGGAAGTGGTTACGATTACGGACAGAAAGTCATCGAGTGCGCCAACGGAGACTTCGTCGTCGTCGGTTATTCGCAGCTCTCGAGCGGCGGAAACTGGAGCGCTACCATCCTCCGCACCGACCGCTCGGGCAATCCCATCTGGAGCAGGGATTTCGTCGACCGAGGAGAACGCAATTTCGGTGCATCCATCACTGAACTCGACGACGGCGGTTTCGTCGTCACCGGGTCCATCGACGTGGCGACCGAAGGTAACAGCGCACTCTGGCTGTTCAAACTCCCTGCCAACGGTGGCGATCTGCTCTGGGAGCATATCATCAACGGTGGAAATGGCCGAAGCGGCAAATACGTCGTACACACCACGAACGGAGGATATGCCGCCGCCGGCGACAGTTATGAAAACGCCGATCCCGAAGGCAAGGGGACACGTCGGAATTCCAGCATCCTCTTCGTCATTACGGATGCCACCGGCGACCTGCAGACGCAGAGCCTGCTCTATGACAATGCCAGCGTCACCGGGCTCACCGTCACACCCGACGGCGGATACGTGCTCAGCGGATACACTGATCCCTTCAATCCGGACGGATCGGACATGCTGCTGCTCCGCCTCGATGCGCAAGGCGCACTGCTGTGGCATGAAATCATCGGAGGCGGACGCATGGACCGTGCGTTCGGTGTGGACAATACTCTCGACGGCGGTTTCATCATCACCGGGAAATCCCAGTCCTATGGCCGCGGCGACGAGGATATCATCCTCCTGAAAACCGATGCCGGCGGTCAGTTCGAGGAATAGCCGCAGCCAGGCTTTTTTCGTAGATTTGGGGGATGGACACTCCGCAACAGGATATCGTTGACCTTTCGGTCATCATCATCGCGGGACATGAGGAACACAACATCGGTCCCTGCCTCGACAGCGTTCGCTGGGCGCATGAAATCATCGTCGTCTGCTCGCAACAGGACGACGCCACCATGCGAATCGCCAGCCAGTACACCGAACACGTCGTCTACCGCGCTTTTTCTGGATTCGCCGAGCAGAAACAATTCGCACTTGGACTCGCTACAAGGGATTGGGTTCTCAGTCTCGATGCGGATGAACGCGTGACGCCGGAACTGAAAAACGATATCCGTCGCGTCGTGCGTGAAGACGGTCCCGCAGACGGGTACAGCATGCCACGGAAAAATCATTTCGACGGGAAGTGGCTGCGGCACGGGGGCTGGTATCCTGACCGGCAGCTGCGCCTGCTTCGCCGTAGCAACGCCCGTGTCACCCACCGGCTCGTTCATGAAGGATTCGAAATCGAGGGGCGACGCGACGAATTGCCTTCCCCTCTGTTGCATTTCACCCTGCCCCGCGTCGGACACATGCTGCGGAAAAATCTTTCCTATTCCCTGTATGAAGCGCGTGAAAAGGCCGCTCGTCGACGCATCACCGTTATCGACTTTCTCTTCCGTCCGCCGCTGGAGTTCCTGAAAAAGTATCTTGTGCAGCGCGGCTTCCTTGACGGATGGGAAGGATTCATCGTCGCGGTCATCCATTCGTCCAATAAACTCCATGTCCTGCTGCACCTCTGGGAAATGCAGTACCGAGGCAACAGGGAAACAGGGTCGTGAAACCGCCGCAACGCATCCTGGTTATCCGTCCCGATCGTATCGGTGACGTCGTCCTCGCCACCCCGACGATCCGTGCGCTGCGTCGCAATTTCCCGGATGCCTTTATCGCAGCTCTCGTCCGTCCCGCCACCGAAGCCGTCCTGCGTCACAATCCCCATCTCGACGACATTCTCATCGACGATCTCGACGGCGTGCACATGGGAAAGGCGGGCTTCATCGATCGCCTGCGTATGCTGCGGCGCTATCATTTCAATACAGCGCTGATGCTGCTGCCGACCGAGCGGCATGCGTGGATGACCTTGCTGGCAGGCATTCGCACGCGCATCGGTGTCGGGACAAAGCTGTACCAGGTTCTGACCTTCACGCGCAGTGTCAGCAGGAAGAAATACATCCCCCTTCGGCATGAAGCGGATTACTGCCTGGATCTCGCACGGGCGCTCGGAGCGACGGATGACGGATTCGCCGTCGAGATTTTTCTCACTGAAGAGGAACGGACTGAGGCACGTGCACGATTGCAGTCTCTCGGACGCAACCTATCCCACCCGCTTGTTTCCGTCCATCCGGAAAGCGGACGCTCTGCACCGAACTGGAAAAGCGACATGTACCGCAGCTTCGTCGAAGTCGCACTGGACCGCTTTCCCGACGCCCAGATCATTGTACAGATCACGCCTGCCAACAGACCGTTGTGGGATCTGTTTGAACCGCTGCGCTCCGACCGCGTCCTGCTGCCGGACAATGGCGGGGATCTTCGGCTCGTGATGGGATTCATTGCGGAGGCACAGACAGTTGTGTCCGCGAGTACCGGACCGATGCATCTTGCGGCAGGACTTCGTGTGCCAACCGTCAGTCTGTTCTGTCCCATGACTGCCTGTCATCCCGATCTCTGGGGGCCGCAGGGGAACAGCGGTATCACCCTTCTTCCTCCGGCATCCTACTGTGCCGCCCGCTGCCCGGGCGATCCGCACGTCTGTACGCTCGAAGGTGGAATTAATATCCCTGACGTCCTCGATGCTGTGGAGAAGCAACTCACCTCGCCCTGATCCACGCCCGTCACCCTTCTGTTTCGTCCCTTTCCTTTTTTGCCGCCTCGTAAAGAGCCTCGAGCCGGCGTTCCACTCTCCCGAAAACGGTATCGGCCGGGTAACGACCGTCCTCACCGCGAACACCGGCGGTGACGCCCATGAGCAGTTCGACGCCCTCGGCGATTGTGGAGATAGCCCAGATGCGGAAGTGACCGTCGCGCACGGCGTTCACAATCGGCGTCCGCAGCATGAGGTCGTCCACATTCTGTCGGGGAATGATGACTCCCTGATTTCCTGTGAGTCCGCGCCGTTCGCAGACCTCGAAAAACCCCTCGATTTTCTCGTTCACACCGCCGATTGGCTGGATATCACCTTTTTGATTTACCGAGCCGGTGACGGCAATGCTCTGACGGATGGGGATGTCGGAAAGAGCGGACAACAGCGCATAGATCTCGGTGGATGAGGCACTATCTCCGTCGACACCGGAGTAGGACTGTTCGAAGGAGACACTGGCGGTCAGAGAGAGCGGGCGCAACTGTGCGAACTGCTCACGAAAATACCCCGAGAGGATGAGCATGCCCTTGTCGTGCGTGCGTCCGCTGAGCTTCGCCTCGCGTTCGATATTGATGATGCCCGACTTCCCCGCGCTCACCGCTGCAGTGATGCGTGTCGGCTTTCCGAAGGCGAAGCGTTCCCCGCCATACACGGCGAGGCCGTTGATCTGACCGATTCGTTCCCCAAGGACGTCGATGAGGATCACCTCATTGTCGATCAGCTCCTGGAGCTTTTCCTCACCGAGCGAGTGACGGTTGTAGGTTTCCTCGATGGCCTTGTCGACATGTTCGGTGGTGACGTACTTGTTGCTGTTCTGTCGGCACCAGTAATCCGCTTCGCGCACGATGTCTGCAATCTCGCTGAACTGCGTGGTCACTTTTCGCCTGCTGCTCACAAGGCGGGCGCCGTATTCGACGACTCCGGCGATCGCGTGTTTGTCGAAATGTTTCAGATCCTCGTCGGAAATCAGCTTGCGGATCAGTGCGGTGTACTGCTGCACCGCGAGCGGAGTGTTCGGCATCTCGTAATCGAAATCCGCCTTGACCTTGAAAATCTTTTTGAAATCGCGCTCATAGGCGTTGAGCAGACCATAGATTTCGTTGTTCCCAATGAGGATGACTTTCACGTTCACGTCGATGGATTCGGGCTTGAGCGCGGTGCTCGACTGCTGCATGAGCATTTCGAGACTCTGGATTTCGAGCTTACGGTACAGCAGCACACGTTGGAGGTTCTTCCAGACGCCCGGCTCGGTCAATGCATCCGCGGCGTTGATGACGAGAAAACCGCCGTCAGCACGAAGCAGCGAGCCCGGTTTGATCATTGTGAAATCGGTGTACCAGAAACCGTTGGCGTCCTGCCGACGCTCGATCGTCCCGAAAATATTGCGAAAGGTCGGTGCCGTTTCGATGATGACCGGGAACACCGATGTGCTGCTGTTGTCGAGAACAAGATTGACCTCGTACTCCGTAGGCAACCCGGAATCTTCGTCGTCGCTTGACTTGAACTGTTCGAGATTGTCGAGTATGCTTTCGACCACCTGCTTCAGGTAGGCGCTGACCTTTTCGTCTTCGTATTCCGAGACCATTTCCGCGAAAATCGCGGTGACGAGGAACTCACCCGCCTGCCGCTCATGATCATTGATTTTCTGCTGGTACTCTCTTGAGAGTCGTACACCCCGACGGTACACTTCCTGCAACGTGGTCTTATGCTCGCGATATTTCTCAACCAGTTGATCCGCCTCCTCCTTGCTGATCAATTCCTGCATGACGGCATTGCCGAGATCCGAAATCAACACTGCCTTGTCCTTGAGCTTCACCAAAATCTCCGGATGGAGGGATTGTCCTTCCTGCACACGCCCGAGCACGAAGCCGTCGGGAGCGATCTGCCGTTCGAATTCCTCGAACAGTTCCGCTTCTTTCCGATTGTATTCGTCGATGTAGGTCTGCTTCGTCTTCAGGTATTCCTCTTCCTCGAACACGCCGGGAGCGCGCTCCTGCACCATGCGCATGGCCTCAGCCATGTCCTTTTTGAAACGACAGCCCATACCACGCTCGAAACTGAGCAGCGTCGGGTGGTCATTGTCCTCGAAATTGTGCACGTAACAGAAATCCCGGGTCATCGGCTTCTGAGGCTGAATCTTCTCGAGAATGGTTTTGATCGTCGTGGCCTTTCCGGTACCGGACAGGCCGCAGACGAACACGTTGTACCCCGGACTGTACAGTTCCACCCCGAGCTTGAGAGCCTTGAGCGCACGATCCTGTCCGATGATGCCCTCGATGGGTTCGACGCTTTCGGTCGTCTCGGCAGGGATCAGGTCGGCAGGACAATACCAGCGGAGATCATCGATACGAAGGGTGGGATGGTCGGGAGCGGGACGAAGCGGGGTGTTCTGCATGGTGATGAGGTGCTTGTGAATACGGTTCGATCAAATTAGAGGATAGACCGACATGGCGCAACAGCGGCAGTTGCTTCTTCTGCGGAAATCGTGGATCAGGCATGCGAATGAAACAGCCCATGTTCAGATTGCGCACGGGCTGTTCCATGTTTCGATGTGATGTCATGCGGTGATGCTGCAGGGCATCAATCCGGGAGCGGAGCCTGTTTATCTTCTCGACTGACTCTTCTGCGGAAACGTGCAGCGATCTTCTCACCCAGGATTTCGAGTTCCGAGTAAAAGGTCGGAACGACGACCAGGGTCAGGAAGGTGGATACTGACAGGCCGGAAATGATGGCGATTCCCAGCGGTCGCCAGAAGTCGGAGCTTTCTGCACCGATGACGAGCGTGAACTGCCGCCAGTCGATGTCTACGCCCGTCGCCAGCGGTACGACACCGAGAATGGTCGAAACGGCGGTCAGGACGACGGGACGAAGACGCGTGCGTCCGGCTTCGAGCAGTGCCTCCTCGAGCGGCATCCCTTCGCGGATTTTCTGCTTCGCGAAGTCGAGCAGCACAATGGCGTTCTTCACGACGATGCCCGCGAGCGCGATCACCCCCACTCCGGTCATGATGATCCCGAACGGTGTCTGTGTGATGAGCAATCCCCACAACACACCGATCAGAGACAACAGCACCGAGACCATGATGACGATGGGAACCTTGACGCTGTTGAATTCACTGACCATCAGAAGAAAGATCAGAAAGATGGTCACCATGAGCGCCTGTCCCAGAAAGGCCGACGCTTCTTCCTGCTCCTCCTGCTGTCCGGTGAAACTGATGGAATAGTTATCGGGAAGATTGAAGCCGGCGAGCCGTGTCCGAACATCTTTCAGAACGTCGTTGGCCAGGCGTCCCTGCGCGTCAGCCGTAATGGTGACCACACGCTTGTAATCCTTACGGCGGATGTCGGTGACACCGGTGGTACGCACCACTTTGGCAACCGAAGTGAGAGGTACCGCCATCAGCTTCCCCTTCTTGTTCATGAAGGTGATGTTCAGATTCTCCAGATCCTCCGGATTCTGTCGCTGCGCTTCCTTGAGACGGACAGTGATTTTGTACTCGTCCTCCCCGACGCGGAATTTCGCCGCTTCGCTGCCGTTGACGGCCGTGCGTACGGTGCCGCCGATCTGCGCGGTGCTCATTTCCAGCAATGCCGCTTTCTCGCGGTCGACCAGTACCTGGATTTCCGGTTTCCCGGCGTTGAAATCATCGTCGAGATCCACCAGTCCACCGATGTCGCGGATCTGATCCTGGACCTGCTGTGAAAGCATGCGCAGCTTGTCGTAATCCTCGCCGGCTATTTCAATGCTTACGGCCTTGCCGACCGGCGGACCCATCTCCTGCACCTCGACAACGATGTCCGCACCGGGGATATCACTGGTAACCTCACGAATTTCGTCAACGGTCACGAAGGAATTCTGCACACGTTCATCCTTCCCATAGAAGCTCAACGAATAATTGGCCTTGTTGGATATTTTCGAACCGCCGAAATCGAATGGATTGTTCGAGGAACCGACGTTCGTCACGCGAAACTCCATATCCTCGTAGCCGTCGAGGCCACGCATCTTCTCTTCGACAAGCTTCGTCACTTCATTGGTAACCGCAAGCGGTGTCCCCGGCGGGGTGGTGATCTGTAGCGTAACCTGTGATGGCTGTGTCGTGGGGAAAAACTCCACGCCCTTGTTGAATACACCGAAAATCACGAACGTGAACAGAAGCAGACCGAAGGTCATGGCAAGGGTCAGACCCTTGTGCCGCAGCGTCCATCCGAGCACGTCGACGTAATTCCGCTGTGCGGCCGGGAAGAATTTTTCGTCCACCCAGTGATAGGCCAGCGTGAACGGATTGTACTTCCGCCACACCGACGGATGCTCCAGGTCCCGCTTGGCTTTCGCAATCTCCCTGCGGTAGTTGATGAACACGGAGCCCTGGACGGGACTGATCACGAAGCCCACAAAGAGGGATGACAGCATCGTGGCGATAAGGGTGATGGGAAGATAGCTCATGAAATCACCCACAATCCCCGGCCAGAACAGGAGCGGCAGGAAAGCGGCTATGGTCGTCAGTGTCGCGGTGACAACAGGGACGGCAACTTCACTGGTCGCCTTTTTCGCTGCCACAATGAGATTCTCTCCGTATTCCTGCTGATGACGGTAGATGTTCTCAATCACCACCACCGCATCGTCGACGACAATCCCCAGCACCAGCACGAGGGAAAAAAGCACCACGAAGTTGAGCGTAATGCCCATGATGGAGAGGATGATGAATCCCATCAGCATGGACAGTGGAATCGCCGTACTGATGAGTATGGCGTTCTTGATACCGAAAAACATGAACAGGACGAGGATGACGAGGAACATACCCGTCATGATGCTGTTCTCCAGCTCGTAGACGCGCTCCTCGATCATGATGGACTGGTCGTTCGTCACATCCACGCTCACCCCTTTCGGCAGTGTTTCACGGAACGCATCGACGATGGCTTTCACATCACCGGCGATGCGGACGAGATTCTCTCCGGCGCGTTTTTTCACGGGGAGCGAAATGACCTGCGCGTCATTGAGTCGGGCGTAGCTCGTCCGGTCTTCGAAAGTGAAACGCACATCCGCGACGTCACGAACGTAAATCGGCATGCCGTTGCGCATCTTGATGATGATGTTCTCGATTGGGGCCGGATCCCGGTACTCACCCGGAATGCGGACGGTATAATCTGTTGTACCGTTGTCCAGCGAACCACCGGGAATGGTGATATGTTCGTTCTGGATCGCACCGAGCACATCCCCGAAGCTGATGTCGTACCCTTTCAGGCGGGTGACGTCACAGTTTATCTGCACCTCGGGCTCGAGCGCACCGGTGATGTCTGCACTGAGCACACCCGGCACTCCTTCGATATCATCCTGCAGATCCTTTGCGAATTCCTTCAGCCGCGGCAGACCGACGTTCCCGCCGAGATTGACGAAGAGAATGGGAAACTCGCTGAAATTAATCTCCGAGATGATGGGTTCAAGAATGTCTGTCGGGAGATTCGGTCGCGTTGTGTTCACCTTGTCGCGAACACGCCGCAGGGCTTCGTCGATATCCACCCCGGTCTCGAATTCGATGAAGATCGTCGCCAACCCCTCCTTGGATGAGGAGGTGATCTGCTTGACATCCTTGAGCGTCTTGAATTCCTTTTCGACGGGTTGGGTGATGAGGCCTTCCATGTCGGTCGGACTCACGCCGGGATACGGTACGGAGACGATGACATAGGGGATAGTGATATCGGGCGCAGCTTCGCGCGGCAGTCCCATATAGGACTGAAATCCGAACACCACGATGATCAGTACGATGATGTAGACCGCGACCCTGTTGTCGACGGCAAGATTCCAGATCTTCATTGTGTTTCCTGTTGTTCCGTCTGCGCGATGCTCAGTTCTTGACCATGACAGGCTGGCCGTCCGCCACGTTCTGTTGTCCGAAAGTGATCAGGCGATCCCCTGCTTGCAGGCCGTCGAGGATAAGCACCTTTCCCCTGCTCGACCCACCGATGCTGATGGTGCGTTCCCTTGCGACACCGTTTTCCTCCACGTACACGATGAAGGTTTCGAGATCACTTTTGATGACGTAATCCTGCGGGATGACGATGGAGTTCTCCCGTGCACGGAGGCGGACGCGCATCGAGGCGATCATGGCGGGTTTGAGTACGCCGCCCGCGTTCATCACACGCACCTCCACCGGAATGGTGCGATTGTCCTGGTTGACCGCGGCCCCGACGAAGGAGATCACGCCCTTGAATTCACGGTCGTCAATGGCATCGACGGTAAAGTGCACGGGATCACCGACCGTGAAGCTGGCCGCATATCGTTCGGGAATACCGGCTTCGAGTTTGATCTGATCAACGTTGACAACATGTGCAATCGGTGCGCCGGGGACGCTCATCTCTCCTTTCTCAACCATGCGACGGTTGAGGACACCGTTGATCGGCGATTTGACGCGTGTGCGCTCCAACCGTTCCCGGGCCATATCCAACTGCGCCTTCGCAGCATCACGCTGATACTGAAGGGTCTTGAGCTGCAGCTCGGAGATCCCCTGCTCCTCGAAGACTTTCTTCTGCTTCTCATAGTTGGTCTGCGCGATATTATACTGTGCCTTCGCTGCATCGTAGGAGGACCGCATCAATGCGCTGTCGAGCTGCGCCAGGATTTGTCCGGTGCGAACACGGCCGCCGAGTGGTACGAGCCATGCAAGCACACGGCCGCCTTCGTCCGCCGGAACCAGAACGTCTCCATCCGAGGCCACTGTGCCGGTGATGTCGATGACCTGTTCGAAATCCGTCGTGTGGATGTCCGTCACGCGCACGGTCACTGTCTGATCCTCATTCCCGGAGGATTTCATATCCGCGGATTCCGCCTTGTCGTTCCCGCACGACGAGAGGAAAGCGCTTCCCGTCAGCAGCAGCAGGATGATCGGAAGTAATGTGAAACGGTACATGGCAAGAGACTTCCTGTATGATGTGTTCATTTCGAATATCATGGGTGGTGGATGCTCAACAGTTGCTCGAGATCCGACTTCGCCACCGTGTAGTCATAAATGGCCTGCACGCGGTTCACGCGTGCCTGCAGCAATGCAAGATCGGCGTCGTTGACTTCGAGCTGCGTGCCGGAGCCGGACTGATAGCGCGTCACCGCAATGCGATACCCTTTCTCCGCCTGGTCGACGGTACGCGTCTGCGATTCGATGCGTCTCTGCGCCTCCTCCAGCCGGTACCGAATGTTCTGGACGCCGGTGACGAGCGCGTCTTTTGTGGCGCTGAACTGCTCGCGGGCCTTCATGTAGTCGACCTGCGCCTGATCGACACGCGCCGTCGTCTGCAATCCGTTGAACAGATTGAGATTCAGTGAAATGCCGACCAGCGACGTACTGATGAAGTCGTTGGTGGAAATACGTCCGAGCTGATCGTTTTCAGCCAGCCAGGTGTAGCTTCCGAAGGCGGAAAGTGTCGGCAGGGATTCCGATTTGTAGATGGTGACGATTTTCTCATTGACGCGGGTCTGCTCCTGCAGCGCCTTCAGCGAGGCATTCTTCTCAACGACGAGCGCTTCCGCCTGCTCGATCATCACATCCTCCACGGGGATGAATTCCAGCTTCCCTTCAAATGCGATTTTCTCCTCCGGAGGTATGCCGAGCATCAATTTCAATCCGTTGGTCGCGAGGGTGACCGAACGCTCCGCTTCGATCACGCGTGGACGGATGTTGTCCGTCTGCACCTGTGCCCGGATCAGATCGTACTCGGAGACAATCCCCTGGGCATGCATGACCTCCACGTTGCGCAGGTTGTCTTCCGCGTTCTGCAGACTCGCACGCATGAGGGTGAGCGCCTCTCTCGCAAGCAGAACGCCGTAAAAACCTTTCTGTACGTCGGTGACGGTCTTGTTCCAGGTCTCGCGGTACATGTGCTGCGCGGCATCGCGGTAGATACGTGCCGTCCCGACACCGGTGAACACGGCGGCATTGAACAGCACCTGCGATGCTTCGAAGCCAAAACGGTATGAATTGTCACTGCCGACTTCGACGGGAATCACCCCCTCGCCTGCATCCGGATCCATGAAACGTGCCGGCAGGAAGAACACCTGCTTCTTCAGCATGCGCGTATATGTGCCCGCGGCACTCACGGTCGGCAATGCCGTACCGTAGGCCTCATTGACCTGGTAATCCGCTTTCGTCATTTCGAGGCGGGCCATTTCGAGTTCGCGATTGTTCTCCAGCGCGATGGAAATGGCGTTTTCAAGCGTGAGAACACGGGGCTGCGCAACGACGAGGGTGGAGAGACAAAGCAATCCGAGAAATGCGATAACTGCGCGATGAAACAACATGCCTCGTTCCGTCTGGTTTTGGTTGGGTATGCTCATTTCACAAAACACCATGCATGTCCGTGATCGGCTTCCTTCGAAAAAATCCCGAGAAAAAACGTCCGGTCGATGATGCACAGTGCGTTTTCAGTATCCTCATCGATCTCTTCCTGAGTCAGTGAGAGCTGCCGCTCCTGGCCGCAGAACATCTTGCCGTGCCGGACATGCATAGTTGAATTGAAAAGGGAAAAGATCATTGTCATAAAGACCATGGCGGTCTGACCAGGATGAATCGAGGGGATATCCCCGTTCCCAATGGCTCTCTCCAGCGGTTCGGCGAGGATGAGAATCAGATTCGGGAGGAGGGTCGCCAGATGCGTATTCATCTCCATTTTGTGGACCTCCCGCATGACGAGTCCGTACATACCGAAATTGGCGAACATATGTTGTATCAGTCGACGGGCAAAGGCCATATAACTGTCCTTGAGACCGACGTCCGGATTCGTACAAGTGTCCGTGGCGATCTCGATGAATTCATCGATGACGTCCGCTATGACCGTCTCGAAAAGTTCATCCTTGTTCTGGAAGTAATTATAGAGGGTCCCCTTGCTGAATTCCGCCCGTTCCGCGATTTCATCGAGCGTCGCAGCGTCATACCCTCGCATGGCGAAGACTTCGCGCGCGGCAGTGACGATCTCCTGCCGCTTGAAAAGTCGTTCACGCTCCTTCCTGCTGAGAATTTTGCTTTCGTTTTCCATGACTCTTCAACACATCGACTGAACTCAAGAGTTCCCCATTCGAACCGCACGGTCATTTTTCTGACTCTGAAGTCATTTTTCTAACCGCTCAGTCATTTCTACGAACACGGATTCAGAAAGTTGCGTACGACCCGGAAAGAAAATCAGAAGGGGGAACATTGGGCGAGGGAAGCCGGTGTCTCGGGGAAAAAGCGACCGTCACATCTCGACAAGAGTGATGTGACGGTCTTTGGGGGCGCATCGGAGGGAAATCCCTGAACATGCATCGTTCAAAGTGGAGGCTCGTGGGATGCGGGAAAAGCCCAGGTCACTCCCTCTCTCCGCGAAATCGCGATTTTACCTTTTCACGGCGCATCTCCCGCGACTCGCTCTTCAGCTCCCGGAACTGCTCCTGCTGTTCCGCGGAAAGAAGCTTCATGACCTCATGCCTTGAGTCAAAGAGCAGCATTTTCTGACGAACCTGCAGATCGGCGATCTCACGGGTGAGTCCCTCAACCCTGTTGCGATCCACTCCGTCTTCCTGCATGAGTTCTCCCATCTCGATTCTCTTTTTTTGAAGATCCGCTCGCAGATCGATCATGTTTTTCTGCGTCGCGACGCGAATGTCGCGCATGGCTGCTCTCTGTTCCGAGGTCAGGTCGAGTTTTTCCATCTGTTCCCGCAGTCCCGGGCGCCCACGCTCTCCACGCCCACCGGGCTGTGCGTACAGCAGTCCCGCGGAAGCGATGAGAAGAAGAAGGGCGAGAAGTATGGATCTCATTGCGTTTTTCCTTGCTTGGTGGTGCTGATCAATGTAGTTTCGTGCATTGGACATCAGTGGGAAGCCATCCGTTTAACTTCCCACACCCGGGGAGACACAAACGCGGATCACGGAGCATGAACAAAACCAGATCATCAACACGGTCACGACCACGAGCGCTTCATCCGACGCTCCTGCTCACCCTGATCCTGCTGCTCATCGCGGGAGGGATGTTCCTCTACACTTCCGTGCTCCTGCCGGTCGGTTACGAGCTTCGTGTCGATCCTCCCCGGCTGTATACGGGAAGAACCGACTCCGCCTGCGTGACTGCCTTCGCAGTGAACCGGCTGGGCGGCAGCGTCCCCTTCTCTCGTCCACGCATCACGGTCACGGTGGAGGAAGGTGCCGCGCTCGTCGATCTGCGCATGTCGGCAGACAGCACGGAAGCGATCATCCTGCCCCGCGATCGTGCGGGCTTGGTGCTGTTGCATGTGCGCACCGC
This sequence comes from Bacteroidota bacterium, assembly GCA_016928515.1. GTDB lineage: Bacteria > Bacteroidota > Ignavibacteria > SZUA-365 > SZUA-365 > BM516. The sequence continues at coordinate 23,905 of JAFGKR010000121.1, forward strand.
GGAATGGCCCTTCCCCATGCTCGCGTCTCTGCACATTACGGTGCCGATGGCGTCTGATTTCCGAATCCACGGAGAATACTGACGATGACACAGGTTTCCATGGTGTTTACCGGCGGAACAATCTCGATGACGATCGATCCGCAATTCGGCGGAGCCGTCCCCTCCCTGTCCGGAGATCAGATCCTGGCCCGGCTCGAGGACATCCGCGATCTCGCCGCCATCCGCTACCGCGATTTCGGGAAATATCCCGGTCCGCACATTACGCCACGCATGATGCTGGACATCGCAAGGATCGTGCAGGAGGAAGTGGAGCGTACTGACGTTTCGGGCGTCATCGTCACGCATGGCACCGATACACTGGAGGAAACCGCCTATTTTCTCGATCTGGTGCTGCAGACCGACAAACCCGTGCTTCTCGTCGGTGCGATGAATCATTCCGAGGATCCGGCATGGGACGGACCGGCGAATATCCGCGACGCGATGCTTACCGTTCTATCCGGTCAGTTTCGCGGACTCGGCGTGATGACCTGCCTGAACGGGGAGATCAACGCGGCCAGCGAAGTCACCAAAACCCACACACTGCAACGCGACACATTCATGAGTTTCGATTTTGGGCCGGTTGGTCGACTCTTCGAAGGACGTGCCGTCTTCCTGCGTAAACCGTTCATCCATGACGCGGTGGGAATGGTGGAGCCGGTCGAGCCAGTCCATCTTCTGAAATGCTACGCCGGCATGGATGCGATGCCGTTTCGCTACTGCCTCGAGCACGATGTCCGGGGACTTGTGGTCGAGGCCATGGGCACAGGGAACGTCCCACCACCCGCCTACGACGGCATCATCGAAGTTCTGGGGAGAGGCATCCCTGTCGTCCTGGTCTCCCGCTGTCCGCGTGGCAGTACAGACGATGTCTACGGCTATTACGGGGCAGGGCGCAACCTGCATCAGGCGGGAGTGATATTCGCACGTTATCTCAACGGGCAGAAAGCGCGCATCAAGCTCATGCTGTCACTCGCAAAAAGTGGAGATGTCGGGGAGATCCGAAAGATGTTCGAGGGGACGTAACCCGTGTAAAGGAAACACCACCATACATCACAGGGAGAAAAGCGATGTCAGAACGTGCAGTTTTTGTAGATCTGCTGCCGCGCGGGATCGACCTGCGCCATCACATTCATGATCTTTGCCCGCTGGGCGTACCCTTCCAGCACCTTGCAGAATTCATTGCTCTTGGCGTCGAGCCACATGTTGAGGAGAATGGAGCGCCGGCTCGACCGGGCAAGGACGTCGGCAATGTTCTCGAGCGCCTTGTGAATGGCGCGTTGCGCAAATTCCTTTTCCGTCTGAAGGAAGTCCAATCCTTCGTAATAGTACCAGTACAGTGCTTCGCGAAATCCCTCGTTCTGCGCATTCAGCAACTCGGAGATGAAGTTCATGCGACTGTACTGATTGCTCTGTCCCTGCCATTCCCCTGCCTGACGGGAGGTCTGGGAGCGCTGTGCCACCGTGAGCGCCTTCTGGTAGTACGTCGTCCCTGCAAGCGGTTCGTAGCTGTCGAAATCCATTCCGAGAATCAGATACATGTAAAAATCGAGAACGCTCGCGATATCATTGTATTGATATTCGTCATGCGTGATGGGCTGGCCCTTGATATAACTGAACGACCACTGGGCATCCATCACACGGAGGATGAGCGAGGTTTCCTGCATCGGCCGGCCGTCCTGCCAGATGCGCCGCTGGGCGTCCACCACCACCTGCGCACTGAATTCCCCGGCATCCGTTCCCGAGGTGAAATTGATACTCATGCGCACGGGGATGCGATCGCTGTAGAATTCCACATCGGTCCAGCGGTGGGTGTTCACATAATCGAGCACCTTCTGCTCGAACTCCGCGAGGTAATCCTTCTGCGCAGGAGTCAGAATTTCCATTGTGACTTCCGTCATGAGTTCGATTTCCTGCCCTCGAACAGTGAGCAGCGGCAGGATGAGAAAGAGGGTGATGGCAGCGGAATGGCGCATACGGAGTGTCCGTCCGGAAAAAATGTTCAACATCGCTTCAAGATAGAAAAATCGCGCTGTGTCGACAAGGCATTGTCGGGGACACTGTTTATCGTGCTCCTCCTGCTGTGTCTGTCGCATCCGCTGCGTGCTGGAGGCGACCTGCGAGAGCCGCCACCCCGTAGTCGTGCCCTGGGTGGAGCGGGATGCGCTCTTCCCTCCGCCGGGTTGACCCTGCTGAATCCGGCGCTGCTCGCATCGGAACCTGCGGGCGGTCTCGCATTCTGGACACCGGCACGCTTCGGTATGCGTGAACTCGGGGCCATGGCGGCGGAGTGGCGACAACCGCTGTCCTGGTGCGCCGCAGGAATCGCATTCCAGCGCTTCGGCTTCGAAGCCTACAACGAGCATCGCATGGACGTGTCCCTGGCCCGGGAAATTGTGGATGGCTGCGCGCTCGGAATACGTGGCGTCACGCACAGCGTCCATATACAGCGATATGGGAATGCAATCGCCGTCGGACTGGATGCGGGGATTCATGCCGCACTCGGCGAAACGTGGCATGCGGGAGCCGTGGTGCGGCACCTCGCCGCGACATCCTTCGCGGAAGGAGAGTCGCTTCCCTTCGTGCTCACCGTCGGTGCGGCGTGGATAACGGAACGCGTGCGACTGCTGTGCGACATTGAAAAGGAGGCCCGCTATCCTGTCACCGTGCGCGCAGGTATCGAATTCCTTCCGATGGACCTGCTTGCTCTTCGTGTCGGCGCAGTGAATGCACCGGCATCCTTTGCAGCGGGCATGGGCGTACTGCTCACCTCCGTCGAGGCGCAGTATGCCGTGAGCATTCATCCCGACCTGGGTTGGACACATTCCCTCGGCATTGGATTTCGACCGTGATGGCTTGTATCTTTCTGTTCTCTCCGCGTCTGATTCACTTCGACGCGGGCGTCAATTCTCATCACCTCTCAGGAGCGGCGGCATGGAATATCAGAATCTGCTGTATGCGGAAGATCAGCGTATCGCCCTGATCACGATCAATCGTCCCGATAAGATGAATGCGCTCAATCACGACACTCTCGTCGAGCTGAAGCACGCGGTGCTCACCGCCAACGGCAGCGGAGCTGTGGACGTCATCATTATCACCGGCTCGGGCGAAAAGGCGTTCGTCGCAGGCGCCGACATCGCCGAACTTGCCGCGCAGAATGCCGTCCGTGGCCAGCAGTTCGCCCTGTTCGGACAGGACGTCTACAATGCGATCGAGCAGTCATCGAAACCGGTCATCGCGGCGGTCAACGGATTCGCGCTCGGAGGCGGCTGTGAGCTTTCTCTCGCCTGCCACATTCGCATCGCGGCCGAGAACGCGCGTTTCGGACAACCCGAAGTGAACCTCGGCGTGATTCCGGGATACGGCGGCACACAGCGCCTCGCACGCGTTATCGGATTGGGACGCGCTACCGAGATGATTCTCACCGGTGACATGATCGACGCGCAGGAAGCGCACCGTATCGGACTCGCGAATAAAGTCGCCGACAAGGGTGAGGCACTGAACGCCGCCCGGGAAATGGCGGCGAAAATCATCGCCAAAGGGCAGGTCGCCATCCGTCTCTCCCTCGAGGCACTGCGCTGTGTTCCACAGATGGGATTGCGTGAAGGACTCGCCACCGAAGCGGCGCTCTTCGGCATTGTCTGCGGCACCGAGGATTTCACGGAAGGAACGGCAGCGTTTCTCGAAAAACGTCATCCCGATTTCAAGGGCACATGAGCCGCGACCGTTTCGACGACAGCTCCGACGAGCAATTTTTTTCCGCCATGGAGGGTGACAGGACGCAGAACCGCGGGGTTCGCCGCCGCATGTGGATCGCCGGTTTCCTGGTCGCCCTGATCGTTATCCTGTTTGTCGCGGAACGGTACGTCACTCTTGTGCAGCCGAACATCGCGCGCATCCAGACGCAGCGCGATTTCCAGTCCGTCCAAAGCCTGGAAAACGACGTCCGGACGGTGCTCGACGATTACGGCATCCGACAGGACTGGATACGGGAACGCAGTATCGATTTCGAGACTCTTGGTCATGTACGCGATCTCTGGCTGATCCGGGTGCCGCATGATCTTCCCCTCGCATCGGTCAACCTCGATCTCAAGGAGATCGTGGATCAGTACGGCGGCAAGGCCTTCGCCGTGGAGAACGCCCGCAAGGCGCGCATCGCGTTGCACATCACCTTCCGCGGCAAGGTGCGGTACTCCCTGATGTTCATGCCGACATCCGAGGTGCAACGGGAAGCGGGCAATATCGTTCTGCTCGTTGACGGCATCGCAGACGCACCGGGCAGTGAAATCGAGTCGTATCTCGCTTCCCGGGAACCCGTTGCCTGCATCATCGAGCCCCAGAAAGATACCGTTCCGCTGCACACGCGCCTGCGCACACATGGAAAGGACGTGGTACTCCACCTTCATTTCAAACCGGTATCGGAGCAGGATTCCCGCTTCGAGCTGGCTGAAGATCTCAACAGGGACGATCTCGCTTCACATCTCCAGTACATCGTGCGAAATTTCCCGGGCAGCCGATACTACTACGTTACGTCCGAACGTGCACTCGGTCTCCACGCGCGAAACGTGGATGCGATCATGGGCGCGCTCGGTCTGCTGAAGGTCGAAAGCGCAACGCTCTCATACATCGACCGGAGTTCGCAGGAAGCCGTCATGAGCGCGCGTATGAACGACATCGCCGCGCTCTCCGTACGCGAGAACATCGCCGTAGGCGTGGTGGAACTGCGGGAAGGAATCATGGACTTCCTCGCAGGGGAAATGACGCGATTCCGAAAGAAAGGCTTTGATTTCGTTGCACTCGGACATCTGCTCACGGAATGAAAAATGCCCTTGTCCGCTTCACCGCACACCGGTAGATTGTGTGTTGTACGATTCCGATAAACACAAGGAATTCCAATGCGTTCCGCTTCTCACTTCACAACAGCTCTCATACTCTTCCTCCTATGCATCGTCGGGAACACGTCTCTGTACGCCCAAACGGTTCCGGTCGGAATTGACAGCGGCCTGCGGCAAAATCCTCCGACGCTCACTCAGGTGTGGGATGAGCTGTATCGCGATGGACAGAGTGCGTCCACCGCGTTTCCTGTGCCGAATGACGTCAGCCCGAACAAATCCGGTTTTCTTGCCGTCTTGTATTCCCTCGTGCTTCCGGGTATGGGAGAACTGTACGCAGGACGCTTCGACAAGGGAAAATACCCGCTGATCGCCGAAGCGGGATTGTGGCTGGGCCTGATCGGCATCAATTCGTACGGAGACTGGGTGGAGGAGGATGCACGGATCTATGCCATTCGACATGCGGGTATCGATCCCACCGGAAAGGATGACCGGTACTTCGTCAACATCGAGAACTACAGCGATCTCTATGACTACAATAATCAGCGACTGATCGAGCGTCGTCTGAACGAAGTGTACCCGGATGAAACAGTCTGGCAGTGGAATTGGGACAGTGAAGCCAGCCGACTTGAATACAAGGATCAGCGCATTTTCGCCGATGAATTGCACAACGGAGTGACATTTTTCGTCCTCGGTATGGTGGCGAATCGCATCTGGAGCGCCATTCAGGCTGGGATATCCGTAAAGCAATACAACGCATCACTCACCCAACGCCTGCTACAGCTCCCCTCAATGCACGCGCAACTGACCTCCTACGCAGGGAGAACCGACGGTCTGCGTTTCGTCTTCAGCTGGTGAGCTCTACCCGAACACCGCTGTGCACGGGTGCCGGGTTCTCGGAGCTCCACCCGAATACTTCTGTACCCGCAAGCCAGGTGCTCGGAATCGAGGATGTCAGCGTGCCAGCGCTCTACAGAATCGCTGAATCAATCGCTGCTTGAGCACGGAAAGCTCCTCCCCGTCGACGCGCGCGCCCGAAGCGAGACGGTGTCCTCCCCCTCCGAATTCCGCAGCTATGTCGTTCACGGCGACATTCCCCCGAGACCGAAAACTGATTTTCCATCCTTCCGCCGTCTCCATCAGCAGCGCGGTCAGTTCCACGTCCCGTATCGCGAGACCGTAATTGACGATGTTTTCCACATCCTCGACCGTGGTGCCTGTTTCGGAGAGCATCTCACCCGTAACGACCAGAATGCTCGCACGCCCGTCGCAATGCTGCTCGATGCCCGCGAGAATGCGCCCCAGCAGCATGGTGCGTCCGATCGCGTAATCGTCGAACACCATTCGGTGAATGGCCATGGGATCGAGTCCGGTCTCCATCAACTCCGCCACGATGCGATGGAGACGCGGTGTCGTGCGCTCGAAACGGAAGGAACCGGTATCGGTCATGATACCGACATATAACGCAGTGGCGGTGGCGCGGTCCACGGGGAATTCCGCGGCCGTCAGGATATCGTATACGATTTCCGCCGTGGAAGAGGCTTCCGTGCGTGAGAGGTAGATATCGGCGAAAGGCTTCGGATGCAAGTGATGATCGATGACAATGCGAAATGCGGTGCTCGCACGCATAACCGGTTCCATGCCTCGCACCCGATCCGGCTGATTGAAATCCAGGCAGATAATCGCATCCGCCTGCATCAGCTCCCTCTCATGCGCAGCGGGATTCCAGGTTTCAAAGAGCCCATTCGACTCGAGAAAAGCGAGGTTCGCCGGAACCGCGTCCGCATTGATGACGCGCACGTTCTTCCCCTCCCGGCGGAGAAAATGGTACAACGCAGCTTCACTGCCGAGGGCGTCGCCGTCGGGATGGACATGCGTTGTCAATACGAAGCTCTGCAGTGACTCGATGCGCTCGAGCAAGACAGGGATATCGATGATGGTGACAGTATCGCCCATGAGTTATTCCATTTCCTCCAGCTCTGCTGCAAGAAGCTGTTTCTGATGCAGATCGGCGTACAGCCGACCGGAAGCCGCCAACTCCTCGTGTGTTCCTGATTCGACAATGCGGCCGTCGTCAATGACAATGATGTGATCGGCGTTCTTCACCGTGGATATGCGATGGCTGATGAGTATGCTCGTGCGCTCGGCCATGATACCCTTGAGCCGGTGAAGAATTTCCTCCTCGGTGTGCGTGTCCACCGCGGAAAGTGCATCATCGAGAATGAGAATGGACGGACGCCGAAGAACGGCCCGTGCAAGACTGACGCGCTGCTTCTGTCCGCCGGACAGGGTGATGCCGCGCTCGCCCAGCACGGTATCGTATCCGTCCGGAAAATCCTCGATGTCCCTGTCCACCTGCGCAACGCCCGCCGCCCAGAGGATGTCGTCCATCGATGCATTCTCCACGCCGTAAGCAATATTGCGTTTCAGTGTATCGGAGAAGAGGAAGGTTTCCTGCGTGACGTAGGCGATGTGCTTCCGCACGACTTCGACAGGAATGCGGCGCACGTCTCGACCGTCGATGCACAGCGTCCCTCCGGTCACGTCGAACACCCGCGGAATGAGATTGACGAGCGTGCTTTTCCC
>JAFGKR010000122.1 GCA_016928515.1 Bacteroidota bacterium
CGGCGGAGTCGGGATTGACGGTGACCAGATGCAGAGCGTCGGCACGGGCATCGCGCGCGGAAAGGCGGGAGTCGATTCCGACAACGATGATATTGATCAGTCGTCCGCCGATCAGTGGTTTCTTCGAGATGCTCTTGAGTTGTTCATGCAGAGCCGAATCGCCGGCGATCGGTTGCACCGGAAGCCGGGCGCGTCGTTCCTCGGTGAGCTTCTCGACATCCGAAAGCATCGTATCATTGATGTTCCGCTCTACGGCGACGCTGCGCACATGCTCTGCCGCTTCTTCGAGTTTTCCTTCCTCCACCCAGAGATAGACTGCGTCGGATGCGTGTTTGACTCCGCGCAGTCCGGCGCGCAGAGCATCGCCGGGACCGGGGAGACCCGGGAGCATCGAAGAGAACAGCCACCACAATACCACCGGCACGAAGATCCAGAACAGTGCGCGCACGACACGGACGAGTCGTGCGTCCTTTTCCTCAGCCTGAGTATTCTCTTTCTGCGTCACTGTGTTTTCTTCAGTGGCTGGTAGTATGTCGTCGTCGGACGGCATGGCGGGCTCATTTGACATTGAAATACTTCGCTTCCGGATGATGAACAATAATGGCGCTGGTGCTCTGTTCAGGGACCAGCTGAAATTCCTCCGTGAGCGTGATGCCGATGCGTTCCGGCCGCAGCAGTTCGAAGAGTTGGACCTGGTCCTCCAGATTCGGGCACGCAGGATACCCGAATGAGTAGCGGGAGCCCTGATACCCCTGCGAGAACAGACGGCGGACATCCTTGGCGTCCTTGCCCGCGATTCCCAGTTCCGTCCGGATGGATTTGTGCCAGTACTCCGCGAGCGCCTCCGCACATTCAACGCTCAGTCCGTGAACGTAGAGATAATCCTGGTAACGGTCATTCGCAAAGAGCGCTGCGGTGTAGTCGGATGCATCGTTTCCCATGGTCACGAGATGAAAGGCACAGACATCGGGCGCACCTTCATCCGCAGCACGGAAGAAATCCGCGATACAAAGATAACGGTCGCTCGATTGTCGTGGAAATGCAAAGCGCTGCCATTCCACGAGTTCGTCGTGCGTATAGGCGGATTTCGGCCATTCCGCATGGAGCGCGTCAGCGGAAATTTCACGTGGACGGTACACGATCAGATCATTGCCTTCAGAGGCGCAGGGGAAATACCCGTAGACAACAGCAGGCTGCAGGATGCGCTCGCGTTTCATGCGCAGCTTGAGTTCCTCGAGTCGTGGATGAACGACGGTCTCGAGTTCGCGTTGATAGGATTCCTCGTCGAGTTTCCCGCGGCGAAACTGCCATTGCCCGCGAATGAGTGCCACTTCGTTGATGTATTCGTATACCTTCTCGATGGGGATGTCGCGCACCGTGCGGGAGCCGAGGAAGGGAGGTGTCGGTACCGGTACACGGCGAGTCACCGCGGAACGGGACGGACTTGTTCCGGCAGTGTTTTTCCTCGCGGGGATATCGCCGCTTACCGTCTCGGTCGCTGCTTGCTCCACTGTGGCGATCTTCGCCTCCATGCCCGAGCGTTCCGGCGTATCGTCGATGTCCGGCTGGCTCTGTCCTTCTTCGTCGGAGGCGAGTGATCCTGTGGCGACGTCATCCATGAAGCGCAGGCCGTCAAAGGCATCCTTCGCATAGCGCAGTGTGCCCGAGTAGAGGGGGCGCAGATCCTCTTCGACGAAGCGGCGTGTCAGGGCCGCGCCACCGAGGATCACCGGAATGCGAAGTCCCCGCTTCTGCATGAGTTCGAGATTCTCTTTCATGATCAGGGTTGACTTGACGAGCAGACCGCTCATGCCGAGTGCCTCGGCGCGCTCGTTCTCTACCGCGGAGAGCATGGTTTCCACGGGGACCTTGATGCCCAGATTGACGACGCGGTATCCGTTGTTCGTCAGGATGATATCGACGAGATTTTTCCCGATGTCGTGCACGTCGCCTTTCACCGTGGCCAGCACGATGCTGCCTTTTGCCGCTCCGTCGACTTTATCCATATATGGTTCGAGATGTGCAACGGCGGCCTTCATTGTCTCGGCTGACTGCAGGACGAAGGGGAGCTGCATCTGCCCCGAGCCGAAGAGCTCCCCGACGGTTTTCATCCCGTCGAGCAGGATGGCATTGATGATATGCAGCGGGTCGTGGATTTTCAGAGCGGCATCCAGATCGCGGTCAAGGCCGATGCGGTCACCGTCCACGATGCGCCGTTTCAATCGTTCCTCGATGGGCGCATCCTCCGCCAGCGTCGCCGCCGGCTGCGTCGCGGCCGTTCCGCTGTAATGTTCCATGAATGTCGTCAGCGGATCATAGACACATCTTTTTTCCATAAAATTCCTTGAGATTTTTAACTCTGAAACTTTAATTCTATGTCGTGATGTTGTATTTTTCGGCGTTCTTATACGAACGCCACATCACTGGTCCCGCCCGGGAAAACTTTTTTCCCAGGGACTTGACAAATCCACAAAAAGCTCTTACTTTTCCTACAAAAAGGTAATCATATCTTAATTTATTTAGAGTCACCAGCAAGGAGCGGTCCCGTGTTATATTCCAAAACAGCCCAGTACTCGATCCAGTCCATGCTGTTCATCGCAGCAAACAATTCCGACCAGAACATCCTGGTCCGCGATGTCGCCAAGGAACTGGGTCTTCCGTCGTCCTTTCTGAGCAAGATCCTTCAAACGCTCAGCAGGTATGGATTCCTCAACTCGGTCAAGGGACCGAAAGGCGGTTTCTCACTTTCCGAGAAGGGTGCCGAATCCACGATCGCGGAACTCGTGGCCGTCGTCGACGGTCCGATGAATTTCGACATGTGTCTTGCGGGCTTCAGCCCCTGCAGCGAAGAAAACGCCTGTCCGTTTCATCAGGAGTGGAAGCGGATCCGTGAGGAGATTCGTGAACTGGTCAACAGCAAGACCATTTACGAACTCGCGCTGGAAATGCCCATCCGCTATCGCACGCTTCTGATGGGCAAAACGGTGGAGTCCCCTGCAAAGAAGACCGCCAGGAAAGCCACCGCCAAAAAGGCACCGGCGAAGAAGGCTGCAGCAAAGAAAGCACCGGCGAAGAAGAAGAAATAACAACTCCACTTCGCAACGATTTCCTGTATCCGGGACGGCACGCCGTTCCCGGATATTTTTTTCCTTCCCGTCAAAGCCGCTGCGAGAGTTCACCTGGCCCGCTGCCGATCATTCATGTTCCCGGACACCCGTGAGCATCCGCCTCAGTGCCGGGATCGGGCCATGTTCGCGTCTATTGATTCTGCCAATGTGGCTATCTATCTTACTAATCTATAAATATTTCATTCAGTTTTCACTGTCAATCTGACATACCCGCACATGCTTCGTTCCATCTATATAGAGACCTACGGTTGCCAGATGAACTTCGCGGACACGGAGATCGTCAACGGCATCCTGCGGAAAGAGGGCTACGAAATCGCCGCCGATATCGACGGAGCGGACGCCGTTTTTCTAAACACCTGTGCGATCCGTGACAATGCCGAACAGCGCATCTATGGTCGCCTCTCCAATCTCAGCCATCTGAAAAAGCGCAATCCGCACCTGGTGTTCGGCGTCCTCGGCTGCATGGCCGAGCGCCTGCGGGCGAATCTCCTGGAACAGAACAGCGACGTCGATATCGTCTGCGGGCCCGACGAGTACCGGAAGCTGCCGGCGCTCATCGACCAGGCCTTTGAAGGGGAAAAAGGCATCCGGACGCAGCTTTCGCGCGTTGAAACCTACGACGATATCGTGCCGCTGCGTACCGACGGCATCAGCGCCTGGGTGGCCGTCATGCGCGGCTGCGACAAGTTCTGCACATTCTGCGTCGTCCCTTTCACGCGCGGGCGCGAACGCAGCCGTCCGATGCACGGCATCGTACGCGAGGTGGCCGGCCTGCTCGATCGCGGCTTCCGTGAAGTCACCCTTCTCGGACAGAACGTCAATTCCTACCACGACGCCGATGCCGACTTCGCGGATCTGCTTGTGGCGGTTGCCGCACTGGACCCGCAGCTGCGCGTGCGCTTCACCACTTCGCATCCCCAGGATATGTCAGACCGGCTCATTGCGGCGATCGCCGAGCATGACAACATCTGCAAGTACATTCATCTGCCTTTCCAGTCGGGATCCGATCGCATTCTCGCGTTGATGAATCGCACCTACTCGAGGGAGCACTATCTCGGGCTGGTGAAAAAAATCCGTGCCGCCGTTCCGGACGTGGCGTTGTCGACGGATGTCATCGCCGGTTTTCCGACCGAGACAGAAGAAGATCACCAGCAGACGCTCTCACTGATGGAGGAAGTGCGTTACGACGGTGCATTCATGTTCAAGTACTCGCCGCGAGAGAAAACCCGTGCATGGAACATGGGTGACGACATCCCCGACGAGGTCAAAGGGCGCCGTCTCGAAGAGATCATCGATCTGCAGCGCCGAATATCCTATGAGATCAACCGAACGATAGTCGGGAAGCGGCAGCGCATTCTGCTGGAAGGTCCCAGTAAACGCTCGGACGTAGAATGGATGGGCAGGACGGATACCAATAAAACCGTTATCGTACCCCGGGGCGATTTTATCGCGGGGGACCTTCTCGATGTGCACATTTCCAGTGCGACCTCGGCCACCCTGTTTGGCCGGCCGGTCGGTATACCGGCCGTGGAGGCCGCCTGAACCGGAGATTTGGTACCATGCCCCGCATCCTGCGACTGATCCTGTCCCTTCTGCTCATTCTGCCGGCATTTCAGCGGGCGGATGCGCAAAGCCGCGACCTCACGACTCTGCTCGCTCAGGTGAAAACCGGTACACGCGACGAGGTGCGGGCGCTTCTTCCGGAACTCAGGAAATCCCATCCCGACAAACCCGGCGTTCTCTTTCTCGAAGCGGTCTGCGAGGAGGAAGCCGAGAAAGCGGTCGATCTCTACCAGCGTATCGTCAATGAACATCCGAAAAGTGCCTGGGCAGACGATGCGCTGAACAGACTGGCGCAATACAGTTACGCGGTCGGTGCCTACAAAACAGCTCGTACCTATGTGGAGCAGCTCGTCCGTGACTACCCCCAATCACCCTTCGTACCGGAAGACCGACGCAAAACCACGGTCGCTGAAAACGGCTCCGATGAGCGCAGTTATGCCGTGCAGGTCGGCGCGTTTTCGAAAGAGGCGGACGCGCGCAGGCAGGTGGACAAACTGAAAGAGAAGGGCTATACGGCATACATCCGCGAGAAACGCGTCGACGGGAAAACGGTTCACGCCGTCTGGATCGGAATTTTCTCCGAGTTCAAACAGGCCCAGGCATTTGCAGGCAAACTCAAGGAACAGCAGGGTCTCGAAGCGCTGGTCGTGCGCCGATAACCGGAATCCATTATGACGTTCTTCTTCACAGGTACCGCATCGGGAATTCCCGTGGCTGACCGCCGGCACGCCTCGCTCGTGCTCCGGTATGGGGAAGCATGCGTGCTTTTCGATGCCGGAGAAGGTGTTTCCGCCTCGCTGATCACGCAGGGTCTCGATCTCTCCTGCATCTCCGCCATCTTCATCTCCCACACGCACTGTGACCATGTGGCCGGATTGCCGCTCCTGCTGCAGGGGATGCATCTGGCCGGACGTAAGACACCGTTGGACATCCACGTCCCGCCCGGGCGGCAGGAATGGTTTCGACGCTGGTTCGAGGGTTTGTACATTTTCGAGGAGAAGTGGTCGTTTCCGTTCCGGATGCACTGTTTGGGGGAGTCGGTCGCGCCTGTCGACGGATTGGAGATCACCCCGGTTCCGAACCGGCATCTCGAGAAGGTGCGGGCTCTCGCGGAACGGTACGGCATCCGCGCCGATTCCTTCTCCTTTCGCATTGACGGTCCGTCCGGTACCGCTGTCGTATCCTCCGACATCGCCGTGCTCGACGACATCGCCTCCTCGGTGGCGGATGCCGATCTTCTCATTGTGGATGCCACGCATGTGTCCCCGAGCGAAATCATCGATCTGGCGAAGCAGCAGTCCGGGCTGCGTGTTGTTTGCACGCATATTCCCCCGGAGCTCGATGCGGCATCGGCGATCGCAACGCGATCCGGCGGAACGGTCACGGTGGCGTTTGACGGACTGCAAATCGATCTCGATCAGGAGAGATAATGGATTTTCCATCCGGTGATCTGAACATCAGTGCGGGCGACCGGCACACATTCCAGAAGCGACACGGCATCGTGGGGCGTTCGACGGAGATCCGTGAAGTGGTGGATACCATCATGCAGGTGGCACCGACGGACATCACCGTGCTGATCACCGGGGAGAGCGGGACAGGGAAGGAGGTCATCGCCAGGGCGATTCATGCTGCCAGCAGTCGCGCAAACCGGAAGTACATCCCGGTCAACTGCGGCGCCATTCCGGAAGGGATTCTCGAAAGCGAGCTCTTCGGGCATGAAAGAGGAGCTTTCACGGGTGCCGTTGACACACGGAAGGGATATTTTGAGCTTGCCGACGGTGGCACGATTTTCCTCGATGAGATTGGGGACACACCGATCTCCACGCAGGTGAAGCTTCTTCGCGTGCTGGAAAACGGGGAATTCATGCGCGTCGGATCTTCTGAACCCCGGCGTGCGAACGTGCGTGTCATCGCCGCGACCAACAAGAATCTTCAGGAGGAAGTGCGCAGCAAGCGTTTCCGGCAGGACCTGTTTTTCCGTCTTCGTTCCGTCAACATCCGTATCCCTCCTCTGCGTGACCGACGCGGCGATATTCCCCTGCTCGTGGAAGCCTTCCTTGCGGAGATGGATGATGCGCGACGCGACATCATGATCACCGACGATGCCATGAACGCGCTGATGCGGCATTCCTGGCCGGGAAACGTGCGTGAGTTGCGCAATGTCATCGAGAGCATCTCTGTACTGGAGCGTGGCAATGTGGTCGACGAGCAGGTCATCGGGAAATATCTGCATGCCATGGAACCGCATCTGGACGATCGCTTCCTTCCCGTGCACCTCGGCAAGACCTCTGAACAGGCGGAGCGAGAGCTGATTTTTCATCTGCTCATGGAACTCAAGACGGGGATGGATTCCCTGCACCGCCTCGTGGAGGACCTTCGGCAGCAGCGGCCATTGTCCCTTCCCCCCCGGGAGGAGCCCGACGAGAGTAGGATCAGCCTGGAAAACCACACCCTGCAGCAAATGGAAGCAGCCCTCATCGCACATACCCTGAGGCGTTTCCACGGTAATCGACGCCTTGCCGCGGAGGCGCTGGACATCAGTGAGCGGACCTTGTACAGAAAAATCAAAGATTACGGGCTATAATGCAGAACTTGCGTTCCTTTCAGATTTCCTTGTATCTTAGTGCTATATTTTTCAGTGCCGTTCTGCTGGCCGGGTGTGCCTATTCCTTCACCGGTGCATCAGTTCCCGCGCACTGGAAAACAATCGCTGTCCCACTGTTCGACGATGACAGCGGTTTTGGTCAGCCATCGCTGCGCGAGGACGTGACCAACGTGCTGATGCAGAAGATTCAGCAGGACAACACGCTGCAGCTGGCGGATAAAGAGTCGGCAAATGTGGAACTGCGCGGAGCCATCACCTCCGTGATAGCGGACCAGCCCAGTGCCGTGGGGCAGGGGACGCAGGCATCCCGACTGGAATTGAGCCTAAAAGTCCGCGTGACACTGATTGACCATGTACAAAACAAGGAGGTCTGGAGCAAGGATTTTACTGCCACCGGCGACTATCCGGCGTCGGAAGGGCAGGCCGGGCGGGAAAACGGGCTTCAGCAGGCCATCGAAAACATTACGGATGATCTCTTGCTGGAAACCGTCTCCGCGTGGTAAATTTGTGTTTGCTTTTTACACCTGTGAGGTAACACCTACATTATGGAACAATTTATACTGGGTGCATATGTGTTTTCACTGAGCATCCTGTTCCTGTTCGGATCGCACGGATTTGTGATGATCTACTACTACTTCAAGAACAGGGACAAGAGGCCGGTGGGAAAAACGGACATGGGCGACCTGCCCATGGTTACCGTTCAGCTCCCGGTTTACAACGAACTGTATGTCGTGGAGCGGCTCATCGACTCCGTATGCGCCCTCGATTATCCCAAGGACCGGCTGGAGATTCAGGTTCTTGACGATTCGAACGACGAAACGGTTGATGTTGTTGCCCAGGCTGTTGCTCGCAAGCAGGCCGAAGGGTTTGATATCAAGCAGGTTCGGCGTGAGAACCGAGTTGGTTTCAAGGCCGGAGCCTTACGCTGCGGGATGGAACAGGCCAAGGGCGAGTTCATTGCGATTTTTGACGCCGATTTTGTTCCCAGGACGAACTTTCTCAGTGACACCCTCCCCCATTTCACCAATGACCGCATCGGAATGGTGCAGACCCGCTGGGAGCATCTCAACAACGAATTCTCCCTGCTGACCCGGGCGCAGGGCATCGCACTCGATGGCCACTTCGTTATCGAGCAGCAGGTCCGGAACAAATCCGGATTCTTCATCAATTTCAACGGGACCGCCGGTGTCTGGCGTCGTGAGTGCATCGTTGACGCCGGGAACTGGGAAGATGACACGTTGACCGAGGATCTTGATCTGAGCTACCGTGCCCAGCTCAAGGGCTGGAATTTCATCTTCCTCAACGACGTGACTTCCCCGGCCGAGCTTCCGTCGGAAATCAACGCTTTGAAATCCCAGCAATTCCGCTGGACCAAAGGCGCGATCGAAACCGCGAAGAAAATTCTCCCGCGTGTCTGGAAGGCCGATCTTCCGCTGCGCGTGAAGCTGCAGTCGACGGTGCACCTGACGAACAACCTGGTGTTTCCCTTCATCCTGTTGACGGGGATACTCAACGTCCCGCTCGTCTTCATCAAGTCGACAGGTCGCTACGAAACCTTCTTCGCCTTCATGTCGATTTTCGTCCTCGCCTTCATCAGTTCCTTCCTCTTCTACATGTATTCCCAGAAAGACGTCTATACCGACTGGAAGAAGAGAATCTTTCTTTTCCCTCTCTTCATGTCCGGTAGTATGGGTTTTTCGGTGAACAACACGCGGGCGGTGCTGGAAGGACTGTTCAACAGAAAAAGTGCATTTATCCGGACACCAAAGTTCAAAATCGAGAACGAGAAGGACACCTGGAAAAACAAGAAATACCGGGCATCGGAGAAGCTCTCGCCGGCAGCGATCCTCGAAATCGCGTTGGCTGTCTACTGTTCCGTCGGTGTGGTCGCCTCGATCTGGTTCCTTGAAATCGCGGCACTACCCTTCCAGCTTCTGTTTTTCCTCGGATTCGGCCTCGTCGGCCTGATGTCGATCCGCCATTCGCTCTCCCCTCTCCAGGGATGAGGCATCGATATCACGCGGCACTATCCGGGTATTTGCAAACGTATTCGGCTTCGCCACAGCAGATCGGCCTGCTGTGGCGAAGTATATTGATGCCCCTGCCGGACTGCAGGCAGAACCATGCAGAGTAATTCCCCAGATACCGCCCCTGACATCCGGTCCCTGGAGCGTCACCTGGCGCTGCATCCGACTTCGCCGCTGTTCACGCGGCTTGCGGAGTATCATATCACGGCGAACCGTCCCGCCCAGGCGCTGAAAATCTGTCTTCAGGGAATGCGATATTACCCGGATTATTCGACGGCACTGCTGCTCATTGCCAGGGCGCAGGTGATGCTGCGACAATACAGCGATGCACGGGAGACGGTGCATGAACTGCTGCGCATCCAACCCGGATGCCCAGCTGCACTGCGTCTGCTGAATCGGATGACGGAACTGGAACTCGAGTACCCGCCGTACACTGCCAGCGCGGGAAGCCGTTTCGTGCAGTCCGGTCTCTCACGGGAGAGCGGAGCGGAGCAGCCGGAGAAGTGGAGCCGGCAGGATGACATCATGCCGACATTCGAAACGCGCATGCGGTCGTCCGGTCACGGCGCAATGACCGGCTCAACGGAAGCGGATCAGGCCCCCGACGCGGGAGCGCCGGCAGGAAAAGACAAAGCAGAGACGTCCCCGTCTTTCGATCTTTCAGGACTGGCATCCCGTCTGGAACATGCGCGCATTCCGCCGCTCCCCGAGCCGGAGGAGGGGGACGCCGTCCGGCAGCAGAACGACGACGGCGGCATCGAGACGGTGAATCTGGATGCACGACCGGTGACGGAGACTTTGATCGAAATCTATATCCAGCAAGGGAAACTGCGGGAGGCTTTGGATGCCTGTCATCGGCTGGCCGAACGGAGGCCGGATCGTGCGGAGGAACTATCGAGGAAAATCAGGGATCTCAAGCAGCGACTTGATGATGCTGCGTTCAGGGGAGGGGAATCGTTCTGATCCACCAGTTCCACATCTCAGGAGGTCACAATGCTCAAAAGTGAACACGCACTCCTTCTTGTCATCGATGTGCAGGGCAAGCTTGCGAATCTCGCCTGGCGCTCAGAGCGGATGCAGAACAATATCCGCATTCTGATAGAAGGGACGCGCATTCTGGGAATTCCGATGCTGGCGACGGAACAGTATCCCAGGGGACTCGGTCACACGGTGGATGCCGTCGGCATGCTGTTCGGTGATGCACCGGTGATAGAGAAAAACAGTTTCAGTTGCTGCGGGGAGTTCACATTTGAAGTCAAGCTCAATGAGATGCACAAAACCGACATTATCGTCTGCGGTATCGAGGCACATGTCTGTGTGTACCAGACCGTACGCGACCTCCTCGACCTGGGCTACAATGTACATCTGGTGACCGACGCCGTCTCCAGCCGGACCGAGGACAACTGGCGACTGGGAGTGGAAAAATGCATGTCGCTCGGTGCGAAACTCACAGGAACGGAGATGGTGCTTTTCGAAATGCTGCGCGAATCGGGAACCGAACGGTTCAAGGCGATTTCGAAGTTGGTGAAATAGATATCCAGTCAAATTCCAGCGACGAGCCGCCGGCTCGCCGGCACAGGGGATGGGGGAAGCGCGGCGAGCCGCCCGCCTTCTGCGCCTCGGGCGCTGTCGGCGCGGCATGTCGGCTCGCGGGTACAGAGCGGCGGATATGTACTCAAAGTGTAAAGTGCAGGGACGTTCTGCGCTTTGCACTCTGAATTTGAGGGGGTATGGGTGACGGTCATGCGACCGTCATCTGCGTCATTTCCGGGAAAAGACGCTCTCGTCTATATCCACGTTGTGTTTGTATGACGTGACCGTCGCCGTCAGATTCGTCGCGGGATTCTCCTGTGTGATGGTGAAAGGCAGCATGACGCCGTCAACCTCGCGGTAGTCGCTGAAGCGGGTGACATTGGTGATCGGACCGTGCGCCGTATCCGCTGTCTCGGTTTTTCCGTGGAGAAGGAAGGTCTCCGCGTCAACGAAGATCTCGTCCGTCGAATGTTTCTTCGCGATCTCGACGGAATATACCGTGCGGCCGTCCATCGTTTTCTTTTCCTTCACGGTCACGCCATACCCGCGTTCAGCCACGTGCAGCATTTCATTGAACAGATTGCTCTCGAGCGTTTTGTCGAGATCCTCGCCGGTGATGTCTTGCGCGGGCGACATGGGCTGGCGTTCGGCTGCCGTTTTCCCGTCGCACCATTCTTCGATTTCCAGCATCTGCATTCCGCCGCCCATGTCGACGGCAATGGTTATCAGTTGATGCTTCTTGTTGGGAGCCATCTCGATGGTCTTGAGCACACCCTCCGACTCGCCACCCATGGCGGTGATGGTCACATTTGCCTCGGTGATGCGCGACTCGATATTCTCGAGCGTTTCGCGTCCGCCCATGGCCTCCACCACTTTCCCGATGAGCGTGGGACCGTCGATGTCGACCTCGAAGGTCTGCGCGTCGGCTACGGGCTGCATGTCAGCGTCGTACATGCTGACCTCTCCGAACTGTGCGAGCGGCTCGGCAATCACGCTCGCGTCGCCTACGGCGAGCAGTGCGATGTCATTCGGAGCGAGATATTTTTTCGCAACACGCTGAATATCCGCGGGTGTCATCGCCATCACATTTTGTACGTAGGTGCGGTAATAATCCTTCGGAAGATTGTACAGATCGATGTTCTGCACCATCGTGGCGATGGTGGAAGGGTTCTCCAGTCCGAGCAGAAAGCGACCGCTGGCGTACTGTTTGTGCATATCCAGCTCGCTCGACTCCACCGTCTCGCTGCGCATACGTTCCATTTCCAGAATGATCTGCGCGAAGGCAGAGTCGGTGGCGATGCGGCGCACGGATGCGGCCGCGTTCCAGAGGCCTGCGTTCTTGCGCGCTTCGACGCTGCTGTAGGCGCCGTAGGTGAAGGCATGTTTCTCCCGGAGATTGGCGAAAAGGCGACCGCTGAAACCCCCGCCGAGAATGGAGTTCATCATGGAGAATGCGATGTAGTCGGGATTGCTGCGCTCGATCGCGGTGGTACTGACCGTCACGGCTGTCTGTGACTGCGTCTTCCCGAGATCAACGAGATGGACGCTGCGTCCCTCGATCGGTTTCGGAGCGGGAAAATTGCTCTGCGGAACGCGACCCGTTTTCCAATCCCCGAAATACCGCTGAAGCACCGGAAGAATCTCCTCGACCGTCACATCGCCGACAACGGCGAGGGAGGCGTTGTTGGGGATGAAATAGTTGCGGTGGAAAGAGACCAGATCCTGGCGCGTAATGGCTTCGACATCTTCCGCCGTCTGAAAAGCGGCGTAGGGATGGACGTTATATCCCACGGTGATCTGCAGACGACCCATGACGGCGTCCGGATCCTTGTGGATGGTTTTCAGGCCGGAAAGTGTCTGTTTCTTCAGCTTGTCGAGCTCATCCTGCGGAAAGGAGGCGTTGTACAGCGCATCGGTCATGAGCGCGAGCAGCTTGTCCATGTGTTTCTTGAGGCCGGAACCCGAGACGGACATCTGATCGTCGGCCGCGCCGGCCCCGAGGCTCAGACCCAGAAAATCCGCTTCCTGTGCGAATTCGAGCGAGGAGCGCGATGTCGTGCCCGACGTGAGAAGGTCGGTGGTGAACTCCGCTATGCCGGATTTCTCACCGTCGTATTCGCTGCCGGTTCGGAACAGAAGCCGGAAGGTGACCACCGGCTGGGCGTGATTGGAGATGACGAACACTTTCAGCCCGTTGTCGAGCTGTGTTTCATGGAATTCCGGGAAAGAGACCGTGGGAGCAGGTCCCGGAGCTGGTGGTGTCGAGCGATCAATTTGCGCCGCTGCCTGTTTTCCCGCGAGGACCAGGAGCAGGGCAAGCATGAAATGACGTATAGGTTTCATTATTCGGTATCCTGTGTTCTCGTGAAGGAATCAGCTGTTGGTGTCCATGACGACATATTTGACGACGTTCCGGCGTTCCGGCTGCAGGTATTTCCGGGCGACGCGTCGGATATCCTCCCGCGTGACGCTCATGTACTTCTCCAGCTCTCTGTTCACCAGGTCCGTGCCTCCGTAGAAGAGCGAGAAAGCGGCGAGTTTCCGGAGCTTGGAATCCAGGGACAGGAAACTGTTGGTAAAGGACGTTTCCTTCTCGTTGCGCACCTTCTGGAACTCCTCCTCGGTGATTCCTTCCTTCTGCACCTTTTCGATTTCTTCCTTGATGGCCTTTTCGATGGGAGCGAAATCCACTCCCTGGTTGCCGATGGCGAAGAAGGCGAACATGCCTGCCTTGTCGAGCGGCATACCGAAGCTCGAAGCCTGAAGTGCAATCTGCTCGGTGTCGACGAGTCGCTGGTACAGGCGCGAACTTTTTCCGCTTGAGAGCACGTTGCCGAGTAGCTCGAGCGCAAACGCATCGTCGTTCCGGTAATCGACGGTGACGTATGATTCGATGTACGCCGGCAGGGGCGTGACTTCCTCTTCGACGACCAACTCCCGCGCTTCGGTCTGCTCGGGAATGACGACCGTGCGACGCCGCGGTTCGGGACCCGAGGGAATGGAACCGAAGTACGTCTCGATCCACTGCCTGGTTTGTGCCACATCGAGGTCGCCGCCGACCACGAGACAGGCGTTGTTCGGGAGGTAATACGTATCGTGGAAGGATCGGAATTCCTCGATGGATGCGCTATTGATGTCCTGCGCCACACCGATCGGCATCCATTCATACGGTGTTCCTTCGAACGTGGTTTTGAACAGATTGTCTCCCAGCGTGCCGAAGGGGCGTCCCTCATACCGCTGTTTCAATTCCTCCTTGACGACCGAACGCTGCGTCTCCACGCCCAGCGAATCGATGACGAGATGCATCATGCGTTCGGACTCGATCCAGAGCGCCAGTTCGAGCTGATTGATCGGAACCTTGAAAAAGTAGTCGGTCTGATCGAAAGACGTCGAGGCATTCAGCACACCTCCGGCGGCGGTGATCAATTTGTCGATCTGTCCGCGGTCGATGTTTTTGGTCCCCTCGAACATCAGGTGTTCGAAGAAGTGGGCGAAGCCGGTGCGGCCTTCGACCTCATCTTTCGAACCCACGCGGTACAGGCAATAGGTCATTGCCGTGGGTGCGGTGCGGTCGATGTGAAGGATGACGGTGAGGCCGTTGTCCAGCGTGTATTCTTCATACTGGATCGGAGTGAAATCCTGCGCGCGGGCCTGGAGTGCGAACACCAGCAGCAGCGTCAGGATGACGAGTCGGCGTGTCATGTGGACAACCTCGGATAAGTAAACGGAAATATGTGATTGCATTGGATTCAGGTTATTTCGGTTGAAGAAAAGGAACTTCCAGCAACTGCCGGATTTCGTGGATGATGACATCCGCCTGGCCGAGGAATTCGCGTCCGAGCGTGGTTTCCACGGCGACGCAGGACATGCCGGCGTTTTTGGCGGATTCGATGCCGAGCGGTGCGTTCTCCACGACCACGCACTGCTCCGGGGTCAATTTCATGTGATGCATGGGAGCGAGGAAGGGATCCGGGTGGGGTTTGGCGCGATGTACCTCGTCGCCGGTGATGAGGAAATCGAACAGCGCGCGTTTCTCCTCGGGCAGCGCGGCCTCCATGTTTTTCTTCGAGGAAGCCGTCACCAGCGCGGTGCGATAGCCGCGTCGGCGCAGCTCCGCGATCACTTCGAACGAGTGCGGGAAATACGTCATTTGTACGATGGAGCGGTAATAGGCGCGTTTCCGGTCGATGAAGGCTTCGTGTTCCTCCCGCGGGAGAAATACGCCGGCTTCCTTCAGAAACGTAGGCAGGATTTCCCGCGACGCGCGTCCCTCATGCAGCAGCACGGAATGCTCGGACACACTCCCCCCGATCTCCCGGAACATCTTTTCCCAGGCGAGATAATGGTAATGCAGCGTGTCCGCGATCACCCCGTCCAGGTCAAAGAATACCGCCTCTATCATGAACGTCCGTCGTCCGTGAAAACTGCCACAATCTTATAATATACGGAGGAATCCGGGAAAAGTTCAGAAAGCGATTCTCTGCGTCCTCTGTCTGACTCAGAGCACCGGCAGCACGATCGATACCAGCACCCACACCTGCAGCAGCGTCAGCACCACTCCGGCCACCGCACCCGCCATGACCTGCGGGAGATCGTGAGCGCGAAGGGTGATGCGCGACCAGCCGAGGAGGAAGACGACAGGGATCGTCCAGAGCAGATCGAGGCCGAAGACGGGCCAGAGAAAGACGAGCGGACCGGTAAGCCCCATCATGTGTGCGCTGATTTTCCAGCGGAGGTTGATCGCGTACAGAATCAGCGTGTTGAATGTGAAGCACCACATCAGTCCCCAGACAAAGACGGATGCGTCCAGGAACTGCAGGAGCATCAATCCCCCAAAAGAAATGCCCGCACTGACGAGATAGGGTTGTGTCCGTTGCAGGCGTTCAGGGACATCGTACGCCGTGACGCGCTCCATGCGCTGCAGGTACAGCACGTACACGATCTGCAAACCGCCGCTGCATGCCGCCGCGACCAGCCAGACGACGATGCGGTGGAAAACGCTGCCATGCTCGTAACCCAGCACCAGCACGGCGAACACCGCCGCCGAGACGACGGGCGGAATGAGAAACACGGAAAGGCGATGCGCGATGCGCTGCGCGGGAGTGCGGTCGGATGCGTTCATGTCTGCAAGATCGCGAAGCGCGAGGGATTTTGCCAGAACGGAACTGCCTTGATCGAAGATCCGCCGTTGCGTACTATGCACGTTCCGTGACCTGATTGAGAGGGTGAGATGTCTCAGCGATCCCGTTTTCTTCGACACATTCTGCTGTTCGTCATTCTATGCGCCATACCACCGTCCCTGTGTGCGCAGGAGGAAGACGGTGACATCCCCGCGTCCTGGAAACGCCTGACGGCCGGAAATATGGAGCTGACCATTTCGCGCTTCGGGCAGGTGGCGTTTGATGCCGAAGACGGGGGTATGTTCGGCCTGTTCTGGCCGGGTGCCCCACTGTCCGCGGATCGCCGTGACAGAGATGCGCACGGACTTGTCTCCGGCGCGACACCAGTACTGGTCGGCACCGTGCGCGGTGAGCTGCGTGCATCGGCCAGCTATTACCGGGATACTTTCCTTCCCGGTCCGATCGAGAACGGACTCCGTACCGTCCCGCCCGAGGAACCGTATTATCGTCCCTATGTCATCAGCATCGACCGACCCGGCGAACGGGATTACCGCGACTGGCCCGCCGGACTCGGGGCGCCCATCCACGCATTTCGCGAACCGTACTTTTACGGGGCCCGGCAGATGTACTGGGTGATGAACGACCTCGACTCGGTGCTGATGCGGCAATACATGGGCAGTGATCCCATGGGCGTGGAAATCCGTTGCCTGGCCTACGGTCCCTTCGGATCCGGCACGCTCAATGAGGATTATCTCATATTGCAGTTCACGTACATCAACCAGAGTGCGGACACCATACGGGATGCGTATACCGGTTTCTTCGCTGATGCGGATATACGCGACGGGATGGACGACCTTCCCGGCTCGGATTCCGCCCGCGCACTGGTCTATGCATACGACCGGTCGGCCGAGGCGGGAGCGGCGCTCGGCATGCCCACCGCCTTTGGCGTGTGCATGCTGCAGACGCCGGTGGTACCGGGCGAAGCGACGGACAGCGCACGCTGGGAAAAGGACTGGCGGCACGGCTTCCGCAACCTTTCGATTTCGGCGGCCGTCATTCCCGTCAAATGGGATCATGACGATATCGGCGAGCCGCCGTTCGGCATTGAAGGACCTGCGCGCTGGTTGGCCCTGATGCAGGGTCGGGGGGAAGGCACCAGTGTGCGGAATCCTCTGACCGGCGCGCCCTCGCGCTTCTGGTTCTCCGGCGACCCCGTGCAGGATACCGGATGGCTGCCGCGCGACGGATACCTGCTTGGAGACGGCAGCAACGTGATGCAGGCGGCGTCGGATCAGCGACTGTTGATTTCCAGTGGTCCGTTCACCCTTGCGCCGGAGGATACCCAACAGGTGGTCATCGCACTCATCGCGGCACGTGGTGCAACACCGCAGGCGGCCGTGCACATGCTGCGTGACCGGGCGGAGTATCTTCGCGCGCGGCATCTGCAGCATCCCGCGGTCGCGGGACTTTCGGGCGTCTCCGTGAACGCCGCGCCGCAGAAGAACGGGACCGTCGCCGTTCGCATCTCTGCAAGCGGGGACGGTCCGCAGACGGAAATGGAAGCGGAACTCTCGCGTCCGGGTGAAGCACCTGTGCGCGCAGCGCTGCAGCGGACGCAGGTGGGAAGCGGCTGGGTGCATGCGGCGAGCATCAACCGGAATATGGAAGCGGACGGCATCAACGTCTCGCTGCTTGCGCGAGAGAATGAAAACGCGCCGTTGGTCCGCGTACCGGGACGTGTCTCCGTCCCCCTGGCCGGCGACATCTCGATCGAGGGAACGGCGATACTGCAGGAGGGTGACGGCAACGGACGCATCTCCCCGGACGAAGACGCGCACTGGTATCCCCGCCTGCACAACGGGACGAATGACGCGGTGACGCTGTTCCTCCAGCATGCCGACCTCCCGGTTTCACAGTGGATGGCAACGCCGGAATTTAAGAGCGGCCAGCGTATCCCGTCGGACGATTATCCCTGGCTTCCTGCATACGGTCACCGGACCGTATGGACGCACGACGCACGCTGGGGAAGGCTGTTCGATACGGTGACCACGGATTACGATGCCTGGTCCGTGTACAGGAACAGCTGGTGGAAACTGCGCGGCCGCATCCCGGTGGACAGCAGTGCGGGAGAATGGTATGACGTGCTGATGACGCAGATCCGCGGCGGATCGAATGAGCGTCCGGGCGTGCGCATTCTCGAACCGAACCTGCTCGAGGATCGCTGGTACGTGGTGTCCGTGCATGGTACGGCAGATGACAACGTTCTCGCCATGAAAGACTCGGCAACGGGTATCCCCTATTTCACGGGCTGGGGCGTGGATCGTTTCACCGGTACAGCGCCGGGAACCGACGGTTTCCGCGTCGTCCGCGGTACGATCGCACCCTGGAAGTGGTCGGATCCGCATTACGGACTGCAGGAGACGCGGGATGCGCCATCGGGCGATTTCGGTTTTTCCGCGGAACGCATCGGCGCTGCCGTGCAACCGGATGATGCCTGGAGCGACGTGCTGCTTGTGATGGATTCCAGCAGTGGTCAGTCGGCATGGCAGTACCGCGGCGGAACGATCTTGGCCGAACCGGCTGAACTCCCGTTGCGCGTGTATCGCCGCGGTTACGATCGGAAGTGGCAGCAGGTCGAGATCGGACTGTTCGAGACCAGCGGGGCTGAGACCTACGGATCCTGGAACGGCGGGCGTCACGAAGGACTTCTCGTCTTCGAGGCACCCCTCGGATCGGAGTGGGCGCCTCCATCCACCCTGCCGCCGTATTTCGAGAATCTGCCGGGATTGTGCTTCCTCCAGGCGAAGACTGTGCCGGACATAGGCAGCTACGAGTTCATGTACCACATCCCGGTCAGTGAAGAGGATCTGTTCGTCTTCAATCCCCGGCATGCCCTGCTTGCGCGAAGCAACACACCCGCGGTGGCGGCCACGTTGCACCCACCTGCACCGATGCCGTTCAGCGACTGGACGTCCGCCGTCATCGAGCTGCCGGAGGATACGCCTCTCCGTGCCGAGGTGTTCGACGCGCTCGGTCGCCGCGTACAGTTGTTGCGTGACGAGTACGTCCGTGCCGGCCGTTATCTCCTGATCTGGGACGGACGATGGCAGGACGGGCGTCCCGCGGATGCCGGGATGTATTTACTGCGCGTGGTCGCGGGAGGTGGGGAGGTGACGAGGAAGCTTGTCGTTGTGCGATAACGCTGCCAGGACGAGCCGGCGTGCAGAATACGTGTGAGTGCAAAGTGCAAAGCGCAAAGTGCAAAGTGCAAAGCGCAAAGTGCAAAGCGCAAAGTGCAAAGCGCAAAGTGCAAAGCGCAAAGTGCAAAGC
>JAFGKR010000123.1 GCA_016928515.1 Bacteroidota bacterium
CCGATTTCCTCGTATCTTTTATGATGTTGTTCCGTACAACAGATGATGCTGTTTTGAACAATCTTTCGGAGTATTTCATGAAGTTCGTCTCTCGATCGGGAATCATCGCGCTGCTGTTGTGTGTGGTGCCGGCGCTACTTTCCGCGCAGGAAAAGGAAATCGATGCCTCATCCCTCGGACTGGGCAGCAATCTGCCGGTCAATCCCAAGGTCAAGATCGGCCGGCTCGATAACGGGCTGACCTATTACATCATGCAGAATACGAAGCCCGAAAACAGGGCGGAACTGCGTCTCGTGGTCAACGCGGGCTCCATCCTCGAAACCGACGACCAGCAGGGACTCGCGCATTTCTGCGAGCACATGGCGTTCAACGGTTCCGAAAATTTCAAGAAGAATGAGCTGGTGAAGTTCCTGGAATCCATCGGGATGCGTTTCGGGGCCGATCTCAATGCGTACACCTCGTTCGACGAAACGGTGTACATGCTCGAACTGCCCATGGACGATGAGGAAGTGGTCGACAAGGGGATGCAGGTG
This sequence comes from Bacteroidota bacterium, assembly GCA_016928515.1. Classification (GTDB taxonomy): domain Bacteria; phylum Bacteroidota; class Ignavibacteria; order SZUA-365; family SZUA-365; genus BM516. The sequence goes on from JAFGKR010000123.1 coordinate 534, forward strand.
CTTTTTGACTGGGCCGGCAAACTTTCTTTCGAGCATGAGGAAATCGACAAGGAGCGCGGTGTCATCATGGAGGAATGGCGCAGTCGCAAGGGTGCCGCGTCTCGTATGCGTGACAAGCAGTTCCCCATTCTCCTCCATGGATCAAAGTACGCCAACCGGCTTCCCATCGGACTCCCCGAGATCATTCAGAATTTCGAATACGAAACGATTAAACGGTTCTACCGCGACTGGTATCGTCCCGATCTCATCGCCGTTGTCGCCGTCGGAGATTTCGATGTCAGCCGGATGGAACAGAAGATCAAAGAGAAGTTTTCCGGCCTCCCGGTGCATCCGAGCCCACCGGAACGAAAAAGTTTCGAAGTACCCGATCACGAGCAGTTGCTCTTCGCCATCGCGTCCGACGCGGAAGCGACGTCGACCTCGATCTCCCTGTATCACAAGTTTGATCCGCGTGTGGACCGCAAGGTCATCGATTACCGGAAGTCCATGATCGAAGAACTTTACAGCCGCATGCTGAACGACCGCTACAGCGAGCTGCTGCAGAAGGCGAATCCGCCCTTCATCTACGCCTCGTCGGGCATGGGCGGTTTTGTGCGGACAAAGGATGTCTACGTGTTGAGTGCCACGGTCAAGGACGGCGGTATTGACCGAGGCTTCGAGGCATTGCTCATCGAGGCGAAGCGTGTCCGTGATCACGGTTTCACGGAAACAGAGCTCGAGCGCGCGAAAACCAACGTCCTCAGGCGGATGGAGCAATCATACAACGAGCGAGACAAGACGCCTTCTTCGCGTCACGCCGCGGAGCTGACGCGCAATTACCTGACCGAGGAACCCATTCCCGGCATCGAGACGGAATATGAACTCTACAAGAAATACCTCCCGACCATCACGGTCCGCGAAGTCAACCGACTGATAGACGAGATCATGCCGGAAAAAAACCGTGTGGTCAGCGTCAGTATGCCGGCAAAGGACGGAACTGCTGTTCCAGGCGAAGAGGACTTGCGTGCCATTTTCAACCGGGTCGAACAGATGCAGTTGGATCCGTATGTGGACGAAGTGGCGAACAAACCCCTCGTCGAGATGCCCGCTCCGACGGCGAGCATCACCGGGGAAAAACAGCATGATGATATCGGCGTGACGGAATGGACGTTGAGCAACGGAATCCGGGTTCTTCTGAAATCGACGGATTTCAAGGACGACCAGATTCTCTTCGGTGCCGTCAGTCCTGGAGGCCTCGGTCATATCTCCGACGAGCAGGTCCCGAGCGGTGCCATGGCGGCATCCATCGTTGACCTCGGCGGTGTTGGAGAGTTTGACGCGATTCAGCTCAAGAAAGCACTGACCGGCAAGGTAGTGAATATCAGTCCGGTGATCTCCGGTGAATATGAAGGATTCTCAGGTAGCGTTGCGCCAAAAGATCTCGAAACCATGTTGCAGCTGCTGTACCTGTACTTCGAAAAACCGCGGAAGGACACGACAGCGTTCGCAGCATTCAAGTCGCGGTATATCGGAATCCTCGAGAACATGGGCAACATGCCGGAGCGCGTTTTTTCGGATACCATCTCGGTAACCATGGCGAATTACCATCCGCGTTCCCGTCCCGTGACGAAAGAGTGGTTTGAGGATATCGATCTCGAGGTGGCTTTCGATTTCTACCGCGACCGCTTCGCGGACGCGAGCGATTTCACCTTCTTTTTCGTCGGGAATTTCACGCTCGACGACATGCGTCCCCTGGTCAACCAGTACATCGGTTCACTTCCCGTGACCGGGAGGAAAGAGACCTGGAAGGACACGGGTGTACGTCCGCCCAAGGGCATCATCAAGAAGGAAGTACGCAAGGGCGTCGATGACAAGACCATGGTCGCACTGATCTTCACCGGTCCGTTTGAATGGACGTATGAAAACCGCTATGTCATCTCTTCCCTCGAGGAATTGCTCACCATTCGTCTCCGCGAGGAAATTCGAGAGGAGAAGGGGGGAACGTACGGTGTCGGCGTGAATATCGGCGTGGACAAGTATCCCGAGCAGGATTATACGCTCAGCATCTCCTTCGGCACCAATCCCGAGCGTGTCGATGAGCTTCTCGAAACACTGTTTTCCGTATTGGAGGAAATTCGCACGACAGCACCGTCCGCGGAAGACCTGAACAAGATCAAGGAAATGCAGCGTCGTGAGCGCGAAACGAACATGAAGGAGAACGGATGGTGGCTGGGCATGCTGCGTGGCGCGGTGCTCAATGGCGAACCGCTGAACGAGTACATGCGCTATGACGCGCTGATTGATTCCCTCGATGCCGACATGCTGAAGGATGCGGCGAAGAAATACATCAACCTCGAGAATTACATCCAGGTCGTGTTGTATCCGGAAGTGGATGCGAGCGCTGACAAATCGAACGGCTCGACGGACTAAGCATGACGACTGCTCAGGCGACAGGTCGTCCTGCCGATGCAGTGTACTTCCCGCGAACGGCCGGCCGCGGAACGAAACTCTGGAAAGCGTCCTTCATATCGGAGGACGCTTTCTTTTTTTCCTCCTTGAGTGTACATTCCGGGGAACACATCCTGTTCGTGAATCCGAGAGATGTCCATGGCCGCTCACGCACGCACACCCGCTGTCGTCGTCCTGTCTCATCTACCCTCACCGCTGGGGAATCTCCACATCGCCACCTGCGACGGTGCCGTGTGTTTCCTGGGATTCGAGCGCAAGGGATATCGTGAGGACCTGTACGCATATCTGGGAAGATATCTGTCGCAGTTCGAGGTGGATGCGGAAAAGGGGGAGCATGCATCCGTGCACGGTCAACTGTCGAAATATTTCGAGGGACGCCTGAAAAAATTCCGTGTGAAGACGCATCTGTTCGGCACGGAATTCCAGTTGCAGGTATGGACGGCCTTGCGTGCAATTCCATACGGCACCACCACGAGCTACAGTGCCATCGGCGACATCATAGGCAATCCCGACGCCTCCCGTGCCGTCGGTCAGGCCGTCGGCCGCAATCCGATTTCCGTCATCATTCCCTGTCATCGCGTCATCGGGGAGGACGGATCGCTGGTGGGATACGCCGGAGGAATCGATCGCAAGAAAAAACTGCTGCAGCTCGAGGGCGCACTCCTGGTGTAGGACGCCCTCCGAGAAAAACGGGCAGGTGAACGAAGGCGGACGAGCCCGAATGTGGAGAGGCAAGAGTGCTCTCACGACACCCTAGAACATCCATCGGAGTGTAATTCCTGTACTCCGTGGCGGACCGAGCATCGCCTGGGATCC
>JAFGKR010000124.1 GCA_016928515.1 Bacteroidota bacterium
ATACCGCCGGACAGCCCCTTCCAAAGCACGTAAAAATTGACGAAAAAGGTGAAAAGCATCAGTCCATACGCCGGCCACATGGAGGTGAAATGCGATCCTTCCTCCAATCCCTGATAGCTCGCGAGGAAACCCTGCATCGCGTCGAGCGATTCTTCTCCATGATACAATCCGGTGATGCTGAAAATGCTGTATCCCAGTGTCCATGATTCGATGTACGTATAGTAGATCAGGATGACCATGGAGATCAGCAGTCCCATGACGCCGAAATACTTCGCGAGGGTATTGTTCCAGAGGACGTCAAACATGCCTGGGGCGCTCCCGTGGCCGTACTTCCCCCCGTGCCGCCCGATCCCCCATTCCACCCACATCAGCGGGATACCGAGCAAAAGGAATGCGATGAAATACGGAATCATGAACGCCCCGCCGCCATTGGACGCAGCCTGAACAGGGAAGCGGAGGAAATTTCCCAGTCCGATGGCATTCCCGGCGACCGCGAGAATCAGACCGAAACGGGATCCCCACTGCTCTTTTTCGTTGGACATGGCGTGCCTTCAGCGTGTGAAGTGTGAATGGTCCCTGCACGACAGGGGAGGATCGATGGCATCAACGAACAAAAAAAACTACATAAATGCACGCTGTTTTCCAATGAAAGAGAATGTCCGTGCGGATGCATCGTCATCTCCCTCTGCATGGATGTATCCTGCGGCAGATGTTTTCGGGAATTGCAGGACGGAGCTGTATGGAGGCATGCCGTCATGGGAAGGGAGGGTAACTTCTTCTGCCCTGCACCGTATAAGGAAACGATGCGCTCACGGGAGGCGTTCTATCAAGATACATTCCGCGTCTGAACCCAGGGCTTGTCCCTGCATCGGAGGGATGGATCCCGTCGAAACGGAATAACGGACATTGGAACAGTAACCAGTATGAAACAGACGTTTTTTATCTTCCTTGGATTCTTCATCCTGAGTGCCTTGGCCATTGCTGCTGCGGGGGGAGAGTCTCCGCCCACTGTCAGCAGTAACGCAACCGTGAACGGGTATGTGCGTGATGGCGAGACGGGCGAAACACTCGTCGGTGCGACCATTCAGCTCGAGGGCAAGCGGACAGGAACCACAACGAACAAAAGCGGCTACTACTCGCTCTCAGATGTTCCCCCCGGTGCGTACACGCTTGTGTACAGCTTCATCGGCTTCGAGCGGAAAACCATCGATGTGACATTGAAAGCGCGCGAATCGCGTCGCATCGATGTGGATCTCGCTCCGGAGACATTCCGCATGGAAGAGGTAGTGGTCGAAGGGGATCGCCTTGACGACAAACGCCAGATTTCGGTCAGCCGCGTCAATATTCCCATCAGACAGATCACGGAACTGCGCATCGGCGGCGAGGCCGACATCTTTCGCTCGCTGCAATATCTTCCGGGTGTGCTTTCTTCCTCGCAGATCTCCAGCGGTCTCTACATCCGCGGCGGATCGCCGGATCAGACGCTTGTGCTCCTTGACGGATCGACCGTGTACAATCCAACACATCTCTTCGGTTTCTTTTCCACATTTAATCCGGATGCAATCAAGGATGTCGATTTGATCAAGGGAGGCTTCCCCGCCGAATACGGGGGGCGTCTTACTGCGGTTCTCGATCTCGTGCAGAAGGACGGGAACCGCAACAAGGTTGGCGGGACTGCATATCTCGGGTTGATTTCCTCGCGCCTTTCGGCGGACGGCCCTATCGGAAACGGGTCCTGGTTTTTTGGCGTACGACGGACGTATATCGATCTCCTGACCAATCTCATTGAGACGGAAGACGATCCGTTACCGGACTACTTCTTCTATGACATCAACGGGAAAATCTCCCAGGATCTCGGTACTTCGGACAAGCTTTTCCTTTCCGGTTTCACTTCGGAGGATGCGCTGGATTTCAATAACCGTGCCGGCTTCGAGGGTACCATTGGCATCTCGAACCGTGCCGTCGCCTCTCGGTGGACGCATCTGTTCGGAGACAATCTCTTCTCTGTTTTCAACTTCAGCTGGAGCCGCTATCGGAACAGTTTCACGGCCAATAATGCGGGATTCCAGACCGAGGTGGAAAACATCATCCAGGATTTCACTCTCAAGGGCAATCTCGAGTGGTTCGTCAACACGGACTGGACGGTGAAATCCGGTTTCGAGGCCAACCGTTATGTTCTCCAATATCTGCAGAATTTTACCGGGAATGCGGATTCCGCCATTGCGGAGGGAACGAATGAAGGAGGAACGACAAACCTCAATGAGAGCGACTACACCGGTTCCGCGTTTGTGCAATCGACATATCAGTTCACGAACCTGCTCTCCCTGCAAGCAGGTCTGCGTATCAATTACTACGATATGCGTGACATCTTCAAGGTTGATCCCCGCATTGCCGCGCGCTATCAGCTCAGCAGCGACATGGCACTCAAGGCCGCCTTCGGTGTCTATCATCAGTATTTTCGTCTGGCCTCCGTTCCGGACTTCAGCTTCTTCGATACCTGGCTGCCGACCGATTCCACCGTGGATCCGAGCCGCGCGATTCACTATGTCCTTGGGCTGGAAACGCGGCCATGGAAGGATATCGACTTCAACGTGGAGGTGTATTACAAGGACTTGCATCATGTGAGTGAACTGCAGCAATTCCAGACGCAGGGCAGAACGGTGCGGGACTTTTTCTACGACGGGCAGGGGGAGGCCTATGGCATCGAACTCTTTGTCCAGAAACGGAGCGGCCGCTTCACGGGCTGGGCGGGATACGCCCTCGGCTGGATCAACACACGCTTTGATGCCCTGAACAACGGAGCGTATTTCCGTCCGAAGTGGGATCGCCGGCATGATTTGAAAATCGTAGGGCAGTATCGCCTGACCGACCGGTGGGATATCAGCGCGACATTTACGTTTCAGACCGGTCAGTCCTATACCGGTCAGACCTCACGTCTCGAAACGCGACTGCCCGGATCGGATTACGGGAAAGGCCTGACCATCCCCGCGGATCTTTACGGACTGCGTCTCCCGCCGTCCCATCAACTCAATCTGAACGCGAGCTACCACACGACGCTGTTCGGACTTCACACCGACCTGATGATCGACATTTACAACGTGTATTCCCGCCGTGATATCTGGTTCCGTTTCTACGACACCACCGGTGAAGTCACCAAGGTGGAGGATGTTCGACTCCTTCCCATCCTTCCCAGTGTTGCCATTGAGATCAAGTTCTGAGGAAACCGATGATGAATAATCCCTTCATGCGAATTGGCCTGCTCCTTTTTATGGTCCTGTTCCTGGCTGCGTGTGAGGACGCACCCCCGACGGACTACAATCCCGAACCCTTCCTGGAAGCGTATCTGATCGTGGACCAACCGGTGAGAGATATCGTCGTCGCGATCTCACGACCGATCACGGAACCCTTTTCCTACGCCGACATGATGGTTCCGGATGCCGAAGTGACGCTGTCGGTGCACGGCAAAGACTACCCGCTCCGTTACGTCGAACGGAACGGTGTGGGATCGTATCTTCTCCCGGATAGTTCAATGACGGTGAAACCCGACACACGGTATGAGATAACGGTCCGTTTTCCGGACGGGAGCAGCATGCGTGCCGAGACCGTCACTCCGCAGCGTATCGGTTGGATCACCCCGCCACGGGAATTTCTGCAGTACCCGCAGGATACGACCCGGCTGTTCAGTCCCGATTCCCTGCGTATTCAATGGACACCTGGCAACTCGATAGAGTACATCGTGCGTGTCCGCGCACTCGATACGCTGGGTTACGGCAAGTACCTTGAGCCTGCCACGGTGGAAGAGAACGAACGGACCAATAACATTCCCTTCGAGGATCCGGATGATCCGACCTTCTACACATTTACACGCTGGGGCTTTGTGCAGACGAATACCGCACCCACGGTCTGGGCGGCGTTCCGATGGTACGGTCTGAACGAAGTTGCCATTCTCGCACCGGACAGGCCTATGCTCGACTGGTTCAAGGCGACGCAATGGGGAGGGCGTTCCGTACAGTACCGCTCAGAATACAGCAACGTCGAGGGAGGAACAGGCATCTTCGCTTCCGCCTCGGTTGCCGATCAGATCGTATTTGTACTCAAGAGGAAAAAACAGTAACATCATTTTCATCGTGGCATTGTGCCGCATTGTGCCGCATCATGCCGCGAAGCCCGAATACCGACCGCGAGTTTTTTGATGAAACTTATCCGCTATGCCATAAGAAAAGATGACCTGCACCAGTTGCTGCATGCGATCGGTGTCCTGAGAGAGAAAGAGCAGTTACTTGCCGTCAATAACGTCGATTTGGCGGATGCAGGGCACGATGTCGTGATCGTGACGGTGAGCGCGGATCCGATGCATGAATTGCCTGAGACGCTCGAAGCCTGGACCGACAAGGAGATCCAGCGTCGCTATACCGAGCTTGCGGTACTTGAAGACGCAGCAACGGTGCAGCTTCGCATTGTCGTCGAAGAAATGCGGCATCTGAAAGAGGAACAGCAAAAGCGGTCTGCAGATCTGGATCTGTCTGCGGACGGAATCCCGGGTACCGTGGAGATGAATATTCGCGACCAGATCCGCTCCCTGCTAGGAAAAGGGAAGGAGTCGGATCGCCCATCGCGCGGTGACAGCTGAAGCAGTTTTTTTCTGCGGATGGAATGCTGCTTGCATGTTTCCAATTTGTACGCTTTCTTTGGATGTATTCCAGAAAATGTCGATCTTTCGACAAAGAACATGATGCATGGGTACCGGATCGCTTCCGTTGTCGGCGAAGTGTCTTGACCTGGGCAGAGTTTTTTGGAGTCTATTCAAAGACATTTGGTCTCATATCATTCTTCGAGGAGTATTCATGAGCAAGGTGCTTTCAATTCTGGTCATTGTCCTGCTCTTCTCCGGAGTTAGCCTGGCTCAGGAAGAGAGACAGCGTTACGAGCAGGATAAACCATACGATGCGGATTTTTCTCGACCGCAGGCATTCGGCTTTGGTCTCACCCTCTCGTTGAATCGCTTCGCCGGCGATCTTCAGGACGGTACCAATTTCCCGGGTGCGGAAACGGATTGGAAAATCGGTGTCGGGGCGCATGCCCTCTGGCGCTTCGCGGATGCCGGTGACTTCGCAACACTACATCTCCTTGGCCGTTTGATGTTCTCACCGGTGGCTTCGGAGCACAGCAGTGAACGCTACTCGTTCACTTATACGGACAACCTTTTTCACATCATCGCAACGATGCAGATGCAGCTCTTTCCGGAGTATGATCTGCGCCCCTACGGGTACGCCGGATTCGGATACCTTCTGTTTGACCCGACCATCACTGGAGACGCTCGCTTCTTCGGTGCACGCGATCAGCGCTTCGAAGAAGCCTCCGGTTCTCTCACACTGCCGCTCGGTCTCGGTCTCGCCTGGACCATCTCCAAGCGTCTCGATTTCTTTGCCGAGTATATGAAGACTCTGACCTTCTCCGACGCAATGGATACCTGGGTGTCGGAGGATAATGACAACTATAACATGATCAACTTCGGATTGACATTCTATCTCGGAGAGCGCGAGGAGGCGGTGCAGCCGGAAGCTCCCGTACCTCCCAGGCCAAAGGATACCGACGGTGACGGATTACTGGATGAAGACGAAACCAGCATCTACAATACTGATCCGAACAACCGTGATACCGACGGAGACGGTCTGATCGATGGAGAAGAGGTCAACCGGTACAAAACCGATCCGACACTCCGCGATACGGATTACGACCGCCTGCTCGACGGAGAGGAAGTCAACACGCACAAAACGGATCCATTAGTCAAGGATACGGACCAGGACGGCTGTTCGGACGGTGACGAAGTGCTCGACATGAACACGAATCCTCTCGTGGTGGATACCGACGGTGACGAACTCAATGATTGTGACGAAAAGAATGTCTACAGAACGAATCCGTTGGTCAAGGACACCGATGGCGATGGTGCGGATGACGGTAAGGAAATCCGTGACGGAACCGATCCTCTGACCGCAGACGTCCTTCGTATCGAGGAAAGCGGCGAGATTGTGCTCGAGGGAATCAATTTCGAGACAAACTCCGCTCAGATCACTGAGGATTCGCAGCCGGTTCTCAGGAAGGCACTCAATACCCTGCGGACGAATCCCGACATTCGTGTCGAGATTCAGGGGCATACCGATGATGTCGGCAGCAATACTGCGAATCAACGGCTCAGTGAGCGTCGCGCCAGTTCCGTCCGTGACTGGATGATGCAGAACGGTATTGACGGCACTCGCATGACGGCACGTGGCTATGGTGAAGAGAGCCCGCTTGTGCCCAATGATTCTCCCGAGAATCGCTCAAAGAATCGTCGAATCACGTTCCGTATCATTCAGTAACCGCAATGACCGGCCGGGATGTCTGCCCAGGCATCCCGGCCGCTTCTCCGTTCTACGTCATCCGATCAATCTGGTGTGTGTACAGGCTACGTGGTGAAGCCACTTCCCCTTCCAGATGTCCCGTTGATCGTGTTTTCGTTTCCCTCCGTGTTTCTCGCCCTGGCTGTCATGAGTGATTGTGAGGTGGTGTTTCGGGATCGTCGCGCAATGAGGATTGGATTCACAACTAAACGGATTGAGCCATGGCAAAGCATCTTGTTCATGTCGTCGACGACGAGGATTCCACGCGGAAGATGATTCTGCAGAAACTCCAGAAGGACTGGGGTTTCGATGCCAATGGCTTTGCGACTGCCGAAGCGGCGCTCGAGGCGCTGGATGCCTCCCCGGATGTCCTTCTGCTGAACAATGCCATGACCGGTGCCGAGGGCGAGGTTCTCCTCCCCCTGTTCCACGAGCGAAAACCGGAACTCCCCGTTGTTCTCCTTGCGGGGGAAGACCACTGGGAATCCGGTATGAAGAATATAGGGAATTTCGGAGTCATCAGTGTTTTACGAAAGCCGGTTGATCCGGTGCAGCTCAATGCCGTCGTCCAGAACGCGCTCCTCGTTCATGATGTACAGCGAGAAAACGATCGGCTGCGTGATGTCGTCGAACAGCGCATCGTCGAAGTGCAGCTCATCGCCGAATCCCGGGCAATGCAACTCGTCCAGCGTTTGATTGAAAAGGTCCGCGGGAAGGATATCCCCGTCCTGATCACAGGTGAACCCGGTACCGGAAAGGAGATGGTTGCCCGGACCATTCATTTCCAGGGGAAACGCAGACGTCATGCGTTCATCGTGATCCGTGGGACGTCACTGACGCAGGAGGAACTGGCACATCAGCTTTTCGGGTCCGTTCGGGAAACGCTTTCCTCCGTTGGGCAGCGCCGAACCGGTGCTTTCGAGGAAGCCAACGGGGGTACCGTGTTCCTCGATGAAATTGAGATCCTCGGTCCTCCATTGCAGGAACGCCTCCTCAACCTGATTCATAAGAAGCGGTTCCGCCGCGTCGGGGGCACGCAGGATATCAAAACGGATGTTCGTATCATCGCTGCGAGCTCGCGCAACCTGAAGGAGGCGGTGAAGAAAAAAACGTTCCGCGAGGATCTGTATTACATCCTTGCATCGTATCCGATTCATGTGCCACCACTGCGTGAGCGTGGCTCGGATATTGTCCGTCTCGCAGAGCACTTTGCCCGCATCACATCCGAAGAACAGAAAATCCCGATCAAGGGATTCTCCCGGGAGGCAATCGAGGCCATGTATCACTACCCCTGGCCGGGAAATGTGGATGAACTCGAGAGCGTCATCCGCAGTGCGGTCTCCGGTGCCGCGGGAGATATCATCTCCCTCAAACATCTCCCCGCTGCCGCCCAACCGTTCAAGGACGCATCGATGGAGCTGGAAACCGAAGGAAAGCTCTTCCATGACAACAAGATTGTCTCGCTGGACAGAATCAAGGAACAGGCCGTACGACGTGCCATCGAAATTTCCCGCGGCAATCTTGCGCAGACGGCGCGAGAACTGGAAATCAGCCGTTCCACCCTGTACAAACTGATCGAGAAGTATCGCATCCCGATCTGATTACGCGAACGTCCCTCATCGAGTCTCTTGTCGGCAGTGAATGTGCCGCATTTTTTCTCCCGCTGCTGTGCGAAGATAGCCGGAATGGAGTTCCTTTCGTACAGCAGCGATTTCTGTACCCATGCGTTTCCAAATTGTCCTCCCATATCATCACACTGAAACAGACCTTGCGGATGCCGTAGAAAAACGCATGGGCGCAAGGCATCCATTCCGTATTCTCAAACGGAGTGTCGATGCGCGGCAGCATCGGAATATCCGCGTGGAATACTCCGTAACGACCGATCTCGACGATCCCGCTGACAGGATTTTCCGCCGCATCGCCACACAGAGGGGACGACTTCCGAAAGCAGCAGCATATGGTCCGTCACCTCTCGTTGTGGGATCGGGGCCTGGGGGATTGTTCTGCGCATACTGGTTGCAGCTGCATGGTATCCAACCGGTGCTTCTGGAACAGGGGCCATCCATGCAGCAGCGAGTCCGCGACATGGCCCGATTCATGAAACAGGGGGATCTGCACCCGTGGTCGAATATCTGTTTCGGTGCAGGAGGCGCCGGAACCTATAGCGACGGGAAACTCATCACGCGCATTCGTTCCCCTTATATCCCCTTCATCATGCAGACCTTCGTGGATTTCGGCGCGCCCGGGAATATCCGCTATCTCTACAATCCCCATCTTGGATCCAACAGGATTCGCCAGTGCATCACACGAATGCTGGAGACATTGCACGAACGGGGGATGGATATCCGCTATGAGACGCGATGGACCGGTTTCGATTCCGATGCGGATGGATCCGTTCTCAGTGTCCGGACACACAGAGATGACAGCATTCCCGTTCACGCGCTGTTTCTTGCTACGGGCCATTCCGCTCGTGAGGTGTACACCATGCTGCGGATACGCGGGATTCCAATGGATCTCAAGGAATTTGCGATCGGTGTGCGCGTTGAACATCCCGCGCATGCCATCAATGCCATGCTCTACGGGAGCGAGTACCGCGAACGCTATCCCGGAATTGAAACGGCGCAATACCGCCTTGCGAAGACCTGGAAGGAAGACGGACGCGCGGTGTACTCGTTCTGCATGTGTCCGGGGGGGTATGTGCTGAACGCAAGCTCCGACACTTCCGGGGTGGTCACGAACGGGATGAGCAATTATCTCAAGCGCGGCCGCTTCTCCAATGCTGCCGTCGTGGTCAATATCACCCGAAGCGATCTGGCGACACACGGGTACACGGGCATCGATGCCGGGCTGGAGCTACAACGTGAGCTCGAGGAGCGCTTTCGCGGCTCGGTGAACCTTCCCGGAAGATGCAACGTGGTTCCCGGGCAGCGTCTGCCGGATTTTTTGCATGGCCACAACAGTCTCACACTTGGTGATGCTTCCTGCCTGAATCCGGTTGCGCCCGCACCGATGCACTCGATGTTCCCGGCATTCATCCATGAGGGATTGCGCCGCGGATTTTCCGTCTTCGACAGGAAAATGGAGGGTTTTGCCTCTCATGACCAGGCGCAGGTATTCGGTATCGAGAGTCGAACATCCGCTCCCCTGCGTATCGAGCGGGTACCGGGTACACTTGTCTCGCCCCGGCATCCGAATCTGTATCCCGTCGGAGAAGGCGCAGGGTACGCCGGTGGCATCACATCGGCTGCCGTGGATGGGATTCGCGCGGCACAGGCGTATATTGCCGCGATTCTCGGGGAGGACCTGTTTGCCGGGGACTCCGCAACGGGAACAGAAGATGTAGCGGATGAATAAATCCGATGTCGTTTTCAGATATGGAGGATTCGATGTCTCTCAATGAACTCACAACACTTGTCTTCAGTGTCCTCACGCTTGTGTTTGCTGTCTGGGGATTCGCCCTGTTCGCAAAAATGGCGAACCGCGTCATCCGCGCCCTCGATATTTACATCGGCCGGAACCAGTCCCTTCCGGAAAAGGACGTGTAAAAAGGCAAACCAATCCGAGTCCGTCGGAATACTGTCGTCACTATTCCATCACAAGCAACTTGCGTGTCAAACGTGTCTCATCCGTATGCAGGGAGTAGTAATAGATGCCGGGTTGCAGACCACCGATCCCGAGCGACACCCGGTGTGATCCCGCCGCATAGGACCCTTCAGTGATCGTTCGCAGCTCTCGTCCCAGTGTGTCGTAGAGAACAAGGCGGACACTCTGTTGACCGGGAAGTGAGAAACGCAGGGAAATGTTTGTCCCGAGCTTCTTGATCGCAGGATTGGGATAGGCGGGGAAGAGGGAAATGGCATCGGGAACGGAACCCGGAGTATCGTCCGTCGATGTCACTGTCGGCGTGAAGCGGAAAATGCTGCCGCCGAACGTACAGATATATAACTCATTGTCGGGATCGACACCGAAGGACGCGATGTTCTGATTGGAGCTGAGGAGAAGCACGTTATCGACATTCCCCGGACCGTTGTAGGTGAGTCCCCAGATGCGTCCCGTAACGAAATCCGCGTAGATATATTTCCCCTGTAGTTCCGGAACGCTTTCACCACGATACACATACCCACCCGTGATGGAAGCGCCCTGATCCCGTCCGTATTCGATGACGGGTTTGGTCAGTCCACTCTGATCACAACCGCTTGCCGGATTGAAACAGGAAAATCCCTCCATGATGCGCCAGCCGTAATTCTTACCTCTATCGATGATGTCCACTTCCTCGAAGCGATTTTGTCCGACATCACCCGCCCAGAGACGTCCCGTAACCGTATCAAAGCTGAAACGCCACGGATTACGCAATCCCCAGGCGTAGATGTGTTCCGCCCATCCCTCCGCGTTTCCGAAGAAGGGATTATCGGCAGGAATGCCGTATGCATCTCCATGACTGGGGTTGTCGACATCGATGCGGAGGATCTTTCCGAGTAGATTCGAGCGGTTCTGGGCATTGTTCTGTGGATCTCCTCCGGAACCGCCGTCCCCGGTGGAGATGTAGAGATAGCCGTCCGGACCAAAGGCAATCTGCCCGCCATTGTGATTGCTGTAGGGTTGGGAGATCTCCAGCAGTACCGTCTCACTTGCCGGATCGGCACTATTCGGATCCGTATCCGTCACGCGGTATCGTGCGATCACCGTACGACGCGGATCTGCAGCTGTGTAGTTCAGATACAAGAAGCCGTTCGTCTCGTAGTTCGGGTGGAAGGCCA
>JAFGKR010000125.1 GCA_016928515.1 Bacteroidota bacterium
CATGTGGCGAAATCCCCGCACCGCACAGGACATCGAGGGCCGCGAGGATATCAGCGGCATGACGTTCGAGGATGTCCTGCGCGAAGCTGCCGCGGAGGAGGAAAAAGCGAAACCACGTCCTGTTACCGCTCAGTAGGACGCACACATTCACCGCTCAATCAAGCAGTGCAGGGGCGAGCCTCCGTCTCAGGTGGAGGTTCGCCCCTACGCTCTCCGCTCGCCCCTAAGCTCTCCTCTTGCCCCAGCACCACCGGCAGACTCCTGGAAGTCGTTTTCCTTTCTAGGGCGAAAGTGATAATTTGGCAATATGCAACCATTGCAAATAGAGGACATCCGGGAAATTATCCGCACACGCGAGGACGATATTCGTGCTCTTGGTGTGATACGCCTCGCAGTATTCGGCTCCGTTTCGCGTGGGGAGGCACATGCAAGCAGTGACATTGATCTGCTGGTTCAGTTCGCTCCCGGTTTAAAATCATATGATCGATTCCTTGCCCTTTCGGTTCTGCTGGAAACGGCGTTTGGCCGTCAGGTGGAACTGCTGACAACGGAATCCCTTTCTCCTTTTATCGGCCCCCACATCCTCTCGGAGGCGCGCGATGTCCTTCGAGCCGCATGACTACCTGCGCCATATCCACCTCGAGACCGCGTTCCTTCAATCCTCATGTGCGAATATCAACTTTGATAGCTTTGTCACGGATGAAGTGCTTCAACGAGCCGTGGTACGAAGCCTGGAAATCATTGGTGAAGCATCAAAAAAAATACCGGATTCATTCCGCAATGAACATCCGGAGATCGACTGGAGAGCGATGTCGGGCATGCGCGACCGCTTGATTCATGCATACTTTGGCGTGGATTACGAACTCGTCTGGGATGTTGTACTGCATCGCATTCCGGCACTACGGAAGCAGATCGCATTCATTCTCGGATCCAGATAACAGTACTCTTGATCTGAACGCTGTTTCGTACTACCTGCAAACAGGCTCACTGCACTGTGCCTATGAGCTCTCCGCTCGCCCCGGCTCATGAATGTAACTTTGGCTATTCCGATGTGTTGCTCTTACGTTGTCACTGAGTGTACCGGAGGAACGACGATGATCGGAATTTCCTGCAAACGCTGTGCTGGAACTGTCGTTCTCATCCTCGCGGTACTGGGGACGCTGCCTTCCCCGCCCATTACCGCTCAGACCGGCAATCTCACAGTCACCATTACGAGCGACAACGCATACATGTTCGGTTTCGGCGATGTGAACGGCATCGATCCGAAATCCTTCCACGGCGCCGTGTGGAGCATTGATTCCAAAGATATCTATGGCGGCCGGGTGACGCCCGTACGCATCGAAATCTACGACCTGCTCGGCCGGCAGCGGGCGACGGTGTTCGACGCGCGATGTGAAGCGGGGACACATTCGGCTGAGATCGGCACGGCCGGTTTGACGTCGGGGACCTACCTCGTTCGAATGTCTTCGGGGACCCGGTCAAAGGCGAGACTGTTCCGTATCGTCAGATAAGTGTGAGGCAGCCTGGCAAGGATCGTGTACTACAAGCTTCCATGCTTCCATGCATCCATGAGACCACTGGCGCAATCACGGCTATCGATCCTTGACGTACGATTTCAGATCGCGGTAATAATTCTCGTGAGGACCAAGCATTATTAACTCCAGGTCTTCCCCAGCAAGGCGATACGCAAGCAGATACTGTGTCGATCGGATTTTGAATTTGTGGATGAACACGCCCCGCAGATCTCCCTTTTTCTGAGAGCCGATCTCCGGGTTCCGAAGGATCTTCCGGATCTCATCATCCAGGACAAGCTTTTGTTGTTTTTGAAGCTTCTTGACTGTCCTCGCGAACGAACCTGACTGGTAGGCCCTCATCGTTCTCTCAGTCAAAGGCGTAAGATGATTTCTCTCCCTCCTCAAGCTCCGCAATCCCCATAAGGATGTCTCTGATCAGATCATACGTGAGATCAGGATTCTCCTCCGCACATTTTCCGATTCTTGCCCAGTGTTCGATCTGACCGGTCAACGAACGGTGGTCGACCGTACTGTATTTTCTGGCTTCTTCGAGTAATTCGTCCGAAATGCGTACTGCGGTTGGCATATTGCTGTCTCCGTAATCATATTCATATCTGCAAACAAAATAAATCAATACACAGCAATATGCAATGCTTTGTAGCTTTATATTTCACGTCAACTGAGAAGTCCTACCGACGAATGGTCACTGGAAGCGGGCTCTCAACGAAAACCTCCTTGTCAGCTCGCAACTCACGACGGCATGCGAGAGATCATCGGAAGTTTTTCGCCATACGCCACCTTCCCCATTCCGGGGCTTCTCCCCTCGGATATCAACGTCTTTAAAAACTCCATGACGATCGGCACCCCTGGAACGATCGGCGTGCAAGGGAAGTCCGTCCGCGCCGAACGTGGGCGTGGCATCACCTCATACGGGGAAAATACCGTTACGGGAATCATCTCCCGGTCGGGGTATGGATTTCATTACACGTTGATGTGACCGGGGGAGAACGCGCGTCCCCGCAGCTTCTGCGTCAGTCCTCTTCCGGTATCTCCCAAAACGCGATGAATTCACGGGCAGTTGTGACGGCGGCGGCAAGCATGGAAGTCACGGACTCCTCGAAGGAACGTTCCGCGCGCCAGAAACCCGGCACGCCCAGCAGCGTGATGATCGACTGCGGAGCGGCATCGTCGGGAAGAGTCGTATATGAAAACGAAGGAGATGCTTCCCAAAACTCGGCCGGGGTGGACGGCAGCGGCACACCGTCCTCGGGACGAGGCTCCTCCACCGCGCGACGGACAGCCGCGGTCTGCAGTTGTGCAAGCAACTGTTCGCGATCCATCCCGCGCAAACGCAACAACAGGAAGGGATCCCCATCGAAGGCCTCGGCCAGCAGGTAGTACACGGCGGCGATATGCTTGCATGGATTCGACCAGTCCGGACAGGAACAATCGGTGACCAGATCGCGGCCGGTTTGGGGGAAGAGCGACAGCCCACGCTCTCGAACAATTATATCCAACGCCTCCGGCATCTCTCCCTGCAACAACGCAGCGACCTCGATCGGCATGCGACGCAGCTTCCGAACGATGCCCTGCCATTCCTCAGCGGTGAACGATCGCAGCCGTATACTGACCGTATACGGCTTCCTCCGTGTCCCCTGCACCGTCGCAATAACTTCGCCCGCTCCGATGACGAGATTGGCGACCTGTCCACCACGGGCGTACGATCTCCCCCGGCCGAGCCGCGCGCCGATCTCGAACGACTCAAGGGTTTTCACCCATCGTCGCCCCCACCAACTACTGCCGAAGCCGCCACGCTGCGATTTCGCGCGGATGCCACCGCGCACGGGCAGGGGTGCGGCAGGTGAGAAATACCACCAGTCATCGTCACGGTATCGGCTCATGGCGTACTCCTGTCAGCGGTCGTGGATAGGATTTCCGTCCTGCGTCTCTGCTGATCACTCATCCTCTTCGGTTACCTCCGCCCCGAGTCGAACGAGCTCGAGCAACTTTCCGTCGGACAGTTCGGTCAGCCACTGTTCGCCGCTGCCGACAA
>JAFGKR010000126.1 GCA_016928515.1 Bacteroidota bacterium
CATGTGGCGAAATCCCCGCACCGCACAGGACATCGAGGGCCGCGAGGATATCAGCGGCATGACGTTCGAGGATGTCCTGCGCGAAGCCGACACGGCGCCCGTCACGAAGGAAATGCCCGTCAACTGAGAATACGCACTAGTGTGTCGGCCCACGAACCGGCGTGCCACGGCGCGCCGGTTTCTTTTTACCCGCAGGAAAGAGCGGGACTGTGTATATTCGAGCGAAGGAGAGTGCGAGAATGAAGGAGAGCGATCATGGAGAAATCTCCAAAGGCCTCGGAAGGGAATTCACACACCCAGCTTCCGCTGAAGTACCGTCCGCACCAGCCCCCCGACCTTCCGCTGGGAGATCCATGCGCGGAGGGCTGTGGTCACATCTGCGGTCATCCCTCCGGTTTCCGCCGCGCGCATGACGATGTCGTATGCGGTTCGCCGCTCACCCTTCCTTTCCCGCTTTGATCGCCCGCTTCACACGGGCCATTACCTTTTTCCGGCCGGGATCTTTTGGATCGGCCAGGTTTGAGACGACTGCAGTGACCGGAGTACGGTGATAATGCGGACCGAGAACTGCTTCCATCAACGTGGTTTTTCCCGCGCCGGGCTGACCGGTGATGTGGATATATGCTCGGTTGATCATGTCATTGCCTCGAGGGGTGGGATGTGCGGTACAATGATGGAAAATCTTCGAAAAATTCGCCTCTCCCGCTGTCCTTCGCCATCCTTGTGCATGGTAAATGCTTGTGCATGGTATATGTCTTCCGCCGGCGATGCTCATCCCCTGAAGAAGACATTGAACAGATGCTGTCGCTGCAAGGTATGGCGCCGCTTTCGCTTCACGGAAGCCGGTACTTTGGAGGCCATTCGGGATGCCGCGGTATTGGGACGATCTTCATATTCATATACTCTGACAAAATCGAGTCGCAGATCCCTGACCATGGCGAGTGATGCCTGAAAGTCATCATCCGTCTCTCCGGGAAAACCCACCATCATCTCGTTCCTGAAACAAGTCTCGGGGAAACGCTCTTTTATCTCACGGATACAGCGACGGTACTCTTCAGCTCTGTACTGTCTCTTCATCAATGCAAGAATCCTGTTGCTGCCGGATTGCGCCGAGGAGCAGAAAACAGGGATATTGCCTTTCTCGAGCATGATGTTGATCCGAGGGAAATGTGCGATCAGGAAGGACGGTTCAAAGGATTCAAGGTACAGTGTATCGATTTCCTTCCGCTGCTGGATTTCATCGATGACATCGAGGATATTCACGTCACCCGGAAGATCCGCTCCGTATGCCGTGATCTCATCACCAGCCAATACAATTTTCCGGAAACCCGATTGAATGGCTCTGTCGACCTCCTGTCGGATTTCCTCCACGGGCGTGCTGAGGGGACGTCCCTTTGCAAACCGGATCGCGCAGTATGAACAGGTGCCCAGGCATCCGCTTGCGACTCTCAGACAATACACTGCCTTGTCATACACAAACTGGACTGCCAATTGCCGTTTCAGCAACGGGACTGATCTCAGAATCGGAACAGCGTCGACACTGTTCTTTATGTGATAGAGAGCTTTCTTCAATGCGCTGAATTGAGAAAGTGGTACCGGGCCGTGATCATGAAATTCCCGCGTAGGCCCTTGAAGATTCAGAAATTCCGCCAGTGCCGTATTCTCCCGCGGCCCGAAGACAATATCCGGATGCAGCGCTGCGAGTGCATCCGAATGGATCTTCGGCAGGCATCCGCAAACGACAACGCGGCTCCCGCTCCGTTTCCTCCCATGAACTTCCCTGATGAACTCGACCGAAATATCCTCTTTCCGCCGATTGAACGCGCAGGTGTTTATCACGATCAAGTTTGCATGTTCAATCTTCGATACCAGCTGATATCCGGCAGCTGAAACCATTTGCTCATACAGGCTCCCATCCATGATATTCGATATACATCCCAGGGAAATGACGATCGCTTTGTTCACAGGCGTACTCCTGATGTGGCGCAATCGTATGATTTTGACACACTAAGGGAACAATACGGATTTACGGCTATGAAACCAAGCCGGGTGGGCGAGATGAATCCCGCTCCTGCGGACTCGACGGACAGACGGACACCTGGCTCGCAGAACCATCAGGACGGTTTATTTCCTCTTCGGTCGGTACATGTGCGTGGAGTGACCGAAGTACGCGTCCGCCGCTTCCATGACGGTTTCGGAAAGGGTGGGATGCGGATGGATGGAGGCGGCGACGTCGGTGACGCGCGAGGCCATCTCGATGGCGAGCACGCCCTCGGCAATGAGTTCACCGGCACCCGGTCCCGCGATACCCACACCCAGGATGCGCTCGGTCTCGGGATCGACGACCAACTTGGTGACCCCGTCCGACCGGTCGAGCGTGGTGGCGCGGCCGGATGCCGACCACGGAAAACGCGCGATTTCCACCTTGCGTCCCTGCGCCTTCGCTTCGGTTTCCGTCAGTCCCGCCCAGGCGATTTCCGGATCGGTGAACACGACGGCCGGAATGGCCCAGGGCTCGAAGACGGATTTCTTCCCTGCGATGACATCCACCGCGCTGCGTGCCTCATGCGAGGCCTTGTGCGCAAGCATGGGATCGCCGGTGATGTCGCCGATGGCGAAGATGTTCTCCTCCGCCGTGCGCCGCTGCGGATCCACGACCACGAAACCGTGGTCGTCGAGCGCGACCCGCGTGTTCTCCAACCCGAAGCCCTCGGTGTTGGGTTTGCGTCCGACGGATATGAGCACCCGGTCGAAGATGGCGTTCTGTTCCTCGTCCCCGCTCTGCAGTGTCACCTTGATGCCGTTTTTCTGTTCCTTCATCTCGGTGACTTTCGTCTTGAGCATGATGGACTCGACCTGTTCTTCCAGTCGCTTCTGCAGGTGCCGTACCATATCGCGGTCGGCGCCGGGCAGGAGTCCGTCGGTCATCTCCACGACGGTGACGCGGGATCCCAGCGCGGCGTATACCGTGCCGAGCTCCAGTCCGATGTATCCGCCGCCGATGACCAGCAGCTTTCCGGGGATGTCGGGGAGATCCAGCGCGTAGGAGGAATCCATCACGCGATCGGATTCCGGGATGCCGGGAATGGTCGCCGGACGCGAACCGGTCGCAAGGATGGCATGCGTGAACGTCAGTTCGTTCTCTCCACCCTCGTGTTCTTTGATGTGAAGCGTGGTACCGTTGACAAAGGACGCATACCCGCGGATGAAAGTGATCTTCCGTGCTTTCGAAAGCTGGCCGAGTCCGCCGGTGAGTTTCCCGACGACGTTGTTCTTGAATGCGCGCAGCCGGTCGAGATCGATTTCCGGTTCGCCGAAGCTGATCCCCCAGTTCGCGGCCTCCTTCGCCTCGTTGATGAGCTTCGCCACGTGCAGCAGGGCTTTCGAGGGAATGCATCCCCGGTACAGGCATACACCGCCGGGATTCTCCTCGGTGTCGATGAGCGTGACGTTCATTCCGAGATCCGCGGCGTAAAACGCTGCCGCGTAGCCCCCGGGTCCGCCGCCGATGACGACGAGATCTGTTGTGTTTTTTTCTGGCATGAGAGTAGTCCGGTAGATATTTCGATTATTGTGCTCGCTCCCACGCTCTGCGTGGGAGCGTATCGGTGACCGCTCCGCGGTCATGCAATGGACGCAGAGCGTCCTTTTTTCGCGTTCCACCGCAGAGCAGTGGAACGAGCGCGAGAGCACAACCCCTTCACTTTTTCACCTTATACCCTTACAACACCATCAGCAGCGGTTCCTCCATCGCTTCCGCGATCCAGCGCAGGAAACGCGCGGCGTCGGCACCGTCGATGATACGGTGGTCGTAGGTAAGGGACAGCGGCAGCATGAGGCGCGGCCGGAATTCTCCGTCCTGCCACACCGGCTCCGTCACGCTCCGCGACATGCCGAGAATGGCCACCTCGGGGGAATTGATGATGGGAGTGAAGAAAGTCCCGCCGATGCCGCCGAGATTCGTGATGGTGAACGATGCGCCCTGCATTTCATCGGGTTTGATTTTCTTCGTCCGCGCCTTCTCGGCCAGCTCCTGCAGTTCGAGGGAAATCTCAATGATGCTCTTTTTGTTCGCATCACGGATCACCGGCACCAGCAGTCCACGGTCAGTGTCCACCGCCACGCCGAGATGGCAATATTTCTTATAGATGATCTCGTAGGACCGCATGTCGATGCTGGCGTTGAACTGCGGGAATTTCTTCAGCGCCGCCGCGACCACTTTAAGCGCAATGGCAGTGACGGTGAGCTTCGTACCTGCCTTCTCCGCACGCTTCGCCCAGGACTGCCGCAGCTCCTCGAGATGCGTGACGTCGGCCTTGTCGTGCTGCGTGACGACGGGAATGCTCCACGACACTTCCATCTGGTCCGCCGTCATGCGTCGCACCTTGCTCATTTTCTCGACTTCAATATCCCCGTATACGGAAAAGTCCGGGAGGTCGGGACGACGCATCGCCGCAGGTCCTTCTGCCGCGGCACCGCCGGATGTGATGACGGATTTTGCGTAGCGCTTCACGTCATCGTCAGAGATGCGTCCTGCCGGACCACTCCCCTTGACTTTCGTGATATCCACACCGAGCTCGCGCGCAAATATACGCACCGACGGCGCGGCGGGAACGGGCACGCCCTCGGACGGACCTGGCGCGGGGGGGATGTCCCCGGCTTCGTCCACTTTACGGCCGGATTCGTGAATCCGGCCTAAGGGGGATGACGGGTCGGTGGAATCCGTGCCGGCGGATTCGTCATCGCGGGCGGATTCGTCATCGCGGGCGGATTCGTCATCGCGGGCGGATTCGTCATCGCGGGCGGATTCGTCATC
>JAFGKR010000127.1 GCA_016928515.1 Bacteroidota bacterium
CGGGCGCAGCAGGGATGAGTGGGTTGTGTCACAACCCGGAGATCCGTTATTCGCCCCGAAACCGAAGCTCCTGCAGACCGAGTGGCGGTTCGAGACCGTGGGCAGTGAGAAGGGCGGTGTCGGTGAGGATGGACCGGGCAGAACCGTCGGCGACGATGTGTTGCGAAAGAAGCAGAACGCGGTCGCAGGTTTGCGCTGCCATGTCGAGATCGTGCGTGGCCAGGAGGAGTGTGTATTCCTCATGTTCGCACAGCCAGGCAATAAGGCGGCGGCGATGGAGCGGATCGAGATTGCTGCCGGGTTCGTCCATGGCGAGCAGTGAAGGATGCATGGCGAGCACTGTGGCGATCGCTGCGCGACGACGCTCGCCGAAACTCAGATGCAGGGGATTTTTCGGGCCGAGCGTCTCCAACCCCATGGCAGCGAGCGCGGATGCCGTGCGCTCCCGCACCTCTGTACGGGAACAACCCATGGCTGCAGGACCGAAGCCGACGTCTTCCCCGATCGTGGGTGAAAACAGCTGATCATCGGGATTCTGGAATACCAGCCCGATGCGCTGCCGAACCTCCCGCTGTGTCTTATCGGAAAGAACGATGCCGTCAACGATGACAGTGCCGTCGAACGGTTGCAGTCCGGGAAGCACACGCAGCAGGGTGGATTTCCCCGCGCCGTTCGGACCGATCAGTGCGACACGCTCTCCGCGTTTGATACTGACGTCGACGGCGTCCAGTGCGAGCGTGCCGTCGGGATAGCGGGAACGGACGCCGCGGCAGATGAGGATGTCGGATGCGGTATTCACGTCACATTTCCCTACAAACAGTAAAGCAGGATACCCATTGCGGTCCCTGTCGCCGTGATGATCGTATCCCGCACTGTCCAGCGCAGCTGCCGGAGGGACGGAACGCGGCCGTCAAATCCACGCGCAGTCATGGCATCCGCCAGACGTTCGCTGCGTCCCACAGCGCGCAGGAGGAAGGTCCCGGCCACGCGCGTTGTCACCGTGACCCGGCGTGGGAAGGATAACGCCGCGGAACGCGCGTGCACGGCCTCCATCATGCGCCGTGCATCAGCCGTGAGCAGTGCCAGAAAGCGCTCGGTCAGCCAGGCGACGGCGACCAAAGTGGCCGGGACACGGAGTCGCTGCAGCGCGGTCACTGCATCCCCGATCGATACGAGCAGTGTGAAAAGCATCGATGCCGCGGCGACGAGCAGGAGACGCAGTCCGACCAGGAAGGCCGTCTCCAATGCGCCGCGTGTGATATCCATGCCGAAGACGGTACAGAGTCGTTCTCCCGCGGGTGCACGAAGCAACACGAGCAATGCGATCATGACCACCATGGGCAGAACGATGCGCAGTTTCCGGAGCAAGGGACGAAGCGTTCGCCTTTCTCCTGCCACGGCAGCAAGAAAGGTGGCACCGACGGCGAGACCGAACGGTGATGTCATGAGCAGCGCGGCGATCATCACAAACAGCAGGAAGAGCATTGCCCGTGGATCGGTCATGCACTGCGCCGGTGTGTTCGAGGATGATATCTGCCGTGGCGACTGCACTCAGTGCAATCCTTCACCGGTGGAAGTGAGATGCAGTCCTCCGTGCTTGACGCCCTTGATGGAGATGATGCCGTCGGCGAATTTCGTGATGTCTTTCGCACGCCCGTGCAGCAGGATGACCTCGAGACAGTTGTCGTGGTCGAGATGCACGTGTGTGGTGCTGATGATGGATTTGTGATGGTCGTGTTGCAACGCGGTCAGTCGCTCGGAGATCGCCGTCTGATGGTGATCATAGAGCAGACTGAGCACGCCGGCCACCACACGGTCGCTGGCGATATCCTCCTGAACGAGTTCCCGGCGAATAAGATCGCGGATGGCTTCCGAGCGGTTGGGGTAGCGTTTGCGCTTCACCAGCCGGTCGAATTTCTTCATCAAATCCTCGGGCAGGGAAACGCCGAAACGAATGAGCTTCATGGGATTCCTCGGTCCTGTTTCCCGTAAAGGTAACACGACCGGAGAAACTGCGGAAATCAGGACGAGACGGCCTTTGCCGGGAAGGTCTCTGTCGAGACCTTGCGGAAATGAAAGCCGTAGATGCTGAAGAGAATCGCCAGCGAGAAAAGGCGCGGCTTGCGGAAAAGGGACCAGAAGAACAAGCGCCAGTAATGGACGCGCTCCCTGCCGATGACACCGAGCACAACCATGGAGCGCAGCAGGGCGAGGAGGTAACCGGGATTGAAATGGAAGACTTTTTTGCGCGGTTCGAAACCGACCAGGAAACGGCGCACGCGTGCGTAATAATTCCGCGGCGCATAAATGGAATCGAGCACGGTGCGGTACCCCGATAGCAGAGACTCCTCATCCATGCGCGGAACGAAATTCGTCGCGAAATCCGTGTTGTTGCCGTTGAAGTCGCTCAGCAGACGTCCCTCGTCGTGCAGCCGTTTGTACAGCCGTGTCCCCTTCGGGGCGTTGAGCAGGCCAACCATGGCGGTGACGATGCCGCTCTCCTGAATGAATTCCGTCAATCGTGCGAAGATGGAGGGCGGGTCCTCGTCGAAGCCGACGATGAATCCTCCCTGGACCTCCATGCCGGCGCGCTGGATCTGCCGTACGCTCGAAATCAGATCACGGTTGCCATTGACTATTTTTCCGCAGGAGGCCAGGCTGGCTTCATTTGGTGTCTCAATGCCGACGAACACCGCTTCGAAACCCGCTTCTCCCATGAGGTGCATCAGTTCCGTATCATCGGCCAGATTGATGGATGCCTCGGTGTTGAGATAAAAGGGGTGACGGTGGTTTTGCATCCAGTCCGCAATTGACGGGAGAATGTCGCGTTTCAGCTTGGCCTTGTTGCCGATGAAGTTGTCGTCCACGAAAAAGAGTGGTCCCTTCCAGCCCGTGGCGTACAGCGCGTCGAGTTCCGCCAGAACCTGCGCGCGCGTTTTCGTTCGCGGTTTCCTGCCGTAGAGAACGGTGATGTCGCAGAAATCGCAGTCGAACGGACACCCGCGAGAATACTGAATATTCATCGAGGAATAGTGTTTGTGGGATATGAGATCCCATTGCGGTACCGGGGTGGTCTCGATATCCGCCCAGTCCTCCGCGCGGTACAGATGTTGCGGATGGCCGGACGCCACATCGTGACAGAATCGCGGAAGTGTATTTTCGGCCTCGTCAAGAACGAGATGGTCGACCTCCGGATACTGTTCGGGACTGCTGGTGAAATGGGGTCCTCCTGCGACAACGGCAGTCCCGAGCTCCTTGCAGCGCCGGATGACATCGTCGGCGGACGCGCTCTGCACGGACATCGCGCTCAGGAAGACGTAATCCGCCGACCGGATGGCGGCATCCGTCAGTGCCTCGACATTCATATCGACCAGTGTGCGTTTCCATTCGGGAGGCAGCAGGGCGGCGACGGTCAGCAAACCGAGCGGCGGAAAGCTTGCCTTTTTGGACACGAATTTCAGAGCATGCCGGAAGCTCCAGAACGTATCGGGGTATGTCGGGTACACGAGGAGGATGTTCATGGCAATACCGGTATGGTTGTGCGATTCCGCTGCATCGCCGTGAGGGAAACGCAGTGTGATAACAGTATCCGGATTCCTGTCGCGCCCCGCAATCGCTCTTTCGATTGAAAAAAGATCTACATCACTCAGGAAGCGATGTCTCCAATCCTCAGGAAGCGATGTCTCCCCCGGCCGGTCTCCCGCGGCCTGCGTGGGTATCGTAGCGTCCATGGGCGAAACCGGCGATTTGCACCCGTGTTTGCAACGCCAGCTTCTCGAGAATGTTATGGATGTGGCTTTTGACCGTATGCGTCGAGAGGTGGAGCTGCTGGGCGATCTCCTTGTTGGTGAGTCCGTCCGCCACGAGCTGTACGACCTCGCGTTCCCGTTTCGTCATGCGCATCGATCGCATCAGCTCTTCCGGACGGGTATGGTGGATCGCGTGGTTGACGATCTGTGTGAAAAGAGAGTCCGTCAGCGGCGGGGGAAGGACGGTTGATCCGTGCGCGACCCTGCGTATCGTATCGAGAAACTCGTCGACGGAGGCGTCCTTCATGATGAATCCGGCGGCGCCTGCCTGGACGAATGCGTAGACATCGGCATCCGACGGCAGGAACTGCATGACAACGACGCGCGAGCTCCCGAAATCCCGTACGACGGTCTTTACGAAATGCAGACTGCTGTGACTGCGCAGGCCGACATCGAGGAGAATGATGTCGGGACGGTTTCGGCGGACTGTCGCGAGGGATTTCTCCCGGTCACCGTTCGCCGTCAGCACCTCCATATCCTGCAGTGGTTGCAGGATCGCGGAGATTCCCTCGCGCAACAGCTGGTTATCCTCGATCAGGAGGATGCGGACGATTTTTGCAGGGGCCATGCAGTTCCTTCCTGAGCATTGCCTCGATTGATAGAAAATGTATCATACGGAGCATTTTTTTTCAACTGTTTTCCTTCCATGGCCGCGAAAGAGGGAGAATTGCGGCAATCTATTGACAATGAGGGAAAAATGATGTATTGATCGTGTGGTGTTCGCCTGGAGGTGCGTCATGCGGTCCATTCAATTTTTTCTTGCGGTGTTGATCGTCGGGACAATGCTCTCCGCCGTGTTAGCGGCGCAACGGACGGAAATGTCCGGCACGCCGACCAGTTCCCCGCCGCGGGCTCTTGTGGACACCTTCGATGTCACCCATGCATATACGCGCTGCTACGGCGGTTCCTATACGGAACGGAACCCGCTCGTCCGTTCGGATCGCGCGGGAAACGTGTTGCTCTGTGGCGGGACCGGGTCGAAGGATTTCCCCCAGATCCCATGGGAGAAGGAATACAACGAATACGATGCGTCGGTGTTTGTCATGAAGCTTCGCCCCGAGGACGGCAGCATCATTTACAGCAGGCGATTCGGAAGCACGTCGACCCTGCTCGATGTCGAAATCGGAAAGGATGATCGCGTGATCGTCCTGCTGGAAAATCCGTATCTGGATCCGATCCTGACGCCGGACGCGCAATGGAGTACCCGAACACCAATCGGCATGGTCGTGCTCGACAGTGCGGGTACGATGATATACTGTTCGTACCTGCGAACGGATCTGCTCTATGACGTGGTGGGCATGGAATGCAGCGCACGCGGGGATCTGTTCATTCTCGCGACGACACACGCAACCCCGCCGATGGCGACACCCGATGCGCTGTTTCCCTCGCATCAGGGCGGCATGGACGGTTTCCTCATGAAATTCTCATCCGAGGATTACCGCCTCGTCTATGCCTCCTGCTTCGGGGGACCGGGGGACGACGCGTACTACAGCCTGGCGACGGACGGCTGCAGTGTCGTTCTGATCGGAACGACCATGAGCAACGGATATCCACTGATGCATCCGCTGCAGGACCGGATTTATGGTGGAAGGGACTTCATTCTCTCGCGCATCTCCGCTGACGGACAGGAGATCATCTGGTCGACCTATCTCGGCAGCAGCGGCCAGGAAACGGGCATCTCCGAGGTACGGTTTCTGCGGAGTATCTGTTTCGACGATGCAGGAAATCTCACCTTCATCGGTCAGACGGACTCCAGGGATTTCCCCGTCACCGACGTGATTTCCTCTTTCGGGGAGGGACGGCAGGATATCGTGCTCTGTCGCATTTCACCGGAAGGACGGTTGGATTTCTCCACCCATCTCGGAACGTCCACCTACGACTATGCCGCGGAGATTGCCGTCGATGCATGCGGACATGTGATTGTGACCGGAGAATCGGACGGCAGCACCTTCCCGCTGGTCCATCCGCTCATGACGGAAGGATCCAGTTTTCTGCTCGTCATCGATACGGAGCAGCCATCGCTGCTGTTCAGTACCCGCATGGGCAGGACCCGGGATCAGCGGCGCGGATGCGTCACCATGCTGCACGACACCACGCTGTTTGCAGTCGCATCAGCGGACAGCGGTGCCATGCTGCCGGTAACAATCGGGGGGCCCGCACATTCCAACGGGACGGATATCTATCTATCTGCATTCACCATGCCGGAGCTCTGTTCCCTCTCTCCGTTTACGGAGTTCGCCGACCGCTATCCCGAGGTATCCGCGGAGATTATCACGCAGGATACACTGCTGATCGAACTGCGCCGTCAGGTCTCCTGGCCTGTGGAGTTCCCGATTTCCATCCGGCTTCGGAATCATTCCCCTGATGTTTCTTCGGATCCGATCTCGGTCGGCTTGACGCTGCCGACAGGACTCGAACTCGCCCTTGGCTCCCTGCCTCCGCAGATGTCGCTTCCCGGACTGCAGCCGCTCGAACAGCGCATAGTGACATGGACGGTGCGTGCCTATCAGAAAGCCATCACTCCAGACACCGTCGTTTCGTTTGTCCTTTCCTATCATGTGTCCGGCGACTGTCCGAGAAGTGATGTCATCGAGACCGGCATCCCGGTGAAATACACCGACCTCTTCTATGCGGACCTGCGTTGCACGCTCGATGTACCCGCTCCTCCATCGCTGCGTCCGGACAGTCTGCGCCTCGTTTCCGAAACGACAGTCCTCACACTGCGCATCCGTAATCACACGGATGCTGAGGCGCCGCTGCGGGCCGTGCGTCTGAGCTTTCCGGTCGAGGGAGGAGTGACACTTGCCAATCCCGCGGAGATCGAGCGGACGGTGCCGCCGATTCCTCCACTGGATTCCGTGACTCTGTCGTGGACG
>JAFGKR010000128.1 GCA_016928515.1 Bacteroidota bacterium
CGGAGCTTCCGTCAAAAATTCTATACGAGCGTCCGGAAATGCACTCCGGAGATTCGGAAGGACGATGGTACTGAGCAGGACGTCGCCGATCGCACGTAATTTGATGACGAGGATGGAAAAATCGGGACGCACACGGAGGGCCGGATAGCGCTGTTCTGTTCGGACTGTTCCTGTGCGTCCCATACGTCATCTGTCAGTCAACAGGGTCCAGAACGGTATTCTTCACCATGTTGCGCATCGAGGGCGGCAACTCTCCTTTGACGATGGACATGGTGTCGAGAGCGATCACGAGTTCCTCGTTTGTGGGGACAACGCCCACCGTGACTCGCGAGTCGTTCTTTGTCACGAAGCGCTCCTTCGGTCCGTTCGCATTTTTCTCCGGATCGAATTCGAGGCCGAGATAGGAAAGACTGCTGCAGACGTGATCGCGTACCAGTGTGCTGTTCTCCCCGATGCCGCCGGTGAAGACAATGGCATCCACGCCGTTCATTGCTGCGGTGTACGCGCCGATGTACTTCGTCACGCGATAGCAGAACATCTCGAAGGCGATCTTCGCGCGATCATGATTTGCTTCGGTTTCCTGTTCGATTTCGCGCATGTCGCTGCTGACACCGGAGATGCCCATCAAGCCGCTGTGCTTGTTGAGAAGCGTCGTTGCCTCGGCAAGGGAGAGGCCTTCCTTCCCCATGATGTAGAGGATCAGCTGGGGATCCAAGTCACCCGAACGGGTTCCCATGAGGAGCCCCTCGAGCGGTGTGAATCCCATGGTGGTGTCGACGGATTGACCGTACTTCACCGCCGCCATGCTGCAGCCGTTCCCGAGATGACAGGTGATGATTTTCAGTTCGGAGATGGGACGGTTCATCAGTTCCGCCATGCGGTTGGACACATAGAAATGGGATGTGCCATGGAAACCGTATCGACGGATCTTGTATTTCTTGTAGAAGACATACGGAATACCATACAGGAAGGCATGCGGATCCATCGATTGATGGAACGCCGTGTCGAAGACACCGACCTGCGGGATGTCGGGGAGGTGTTGCTTGCAGGCTACGATACCGCGGATGTTATGGGGATTGTGCAGTGGGGCGAGTTCTATGTTGTCACGGAGCGACTGAAGAACGGCGTCGGTGATCAGAACGGAGCCGGCGAAATCCTCCGCTCCGTGCACGACACGATGACCGACAGCGTGGATTTCCGATTTGTCCTTGATCACGCCATGATTCTTGCTGAGGAGCACGGCGAGGACGTATTCGATCGCCATGCCGTGATCCAGGATCTCTCCTGTCAGCTTGATCGTGTCATTATCATGTCGCGTGTTCGTCAAAAGTGCGCCGCTCATGCCGATGCGCTCGACGAGTCCCTTGGCGAGACGTGTATTGGATTCCGCTTCGATGAACTGATACTTGATCGAAGAACTGCCGCAATTGACTACGAGGATATTCATCATGATGCTGTGTCCTGTTTAATTCTCGGTGATGCGTTTGCCGGATTCGTCGTACCGGAAGAAGCCTTCCCCGACTTTCTTCCCGTATTTCTGCTCGCGGACCTTCCGTCGGAGCAGGGGACAGGGGCGATACTTGGATTCACCGATTTCCTGGAACATTGATTCCATCCATGCAAGCAGCTCTTCAAGACCCATCGAGTCGGCAAGCTCGAGAGGGCCCATGGTCATATTGTATGCAAGGCGCATGGCCGTATCGATATCCTCAGCGGATGCAACACCTTCCATGAGAATGTACATCGCCTCGTTGACCATCGGGATGATGACGCGCGTTGTGATGAAACCGGGATACTCATATACTTCCACCGTCGTCTTGCCGATGCTCTGAATGAATTCCCGTGTCTGCCGAAACGTCTCGTCGCTGGTCTGGAAGGCACGAACGATTTCACAGAGCGGCGTTTTGGGAACGGGATTCGCAAAATGGAGGCCGATGATCCGACCAGGATTCTGGACGGGTTTGGCGATTTTCGTCAGGCTGAGGGTCGACGTATTTGATGCGATGATGATGTTCTTCCCGCAAATTTTGTCGAGTCGTACGAGGATGTCCTGCTTGAGATCGAATTGCTCATCGACGACCTCCATGACGAAATCCGTACCGGCGATTTCGTTGATATCCGTCGAAACCTTGATACGGCTGAGAAGCGCTTTTTTCTCGCCTTCGGTCATTCCCCAGCGCTGGATTTCCCGATCCATGTTTTCCTTCATCCCTTCAAGACAGAGGCGGGAACGTTCCTCGTTTTTTTCGATAATGAGAACATTGAGACCCTGGGCGGAGAGCGTCTGCGCGAGTCCGCGGCCCATGACGCCGCCGCCGACAAGCCCGACATACTCGATGCGGGACTCTGACGGTGCGGTCAGGGTCATTTCCTGTTCAAGATCCTTGAGGCTGATTGGTTGGTCTGGCATGTGCGTTACTCCGTTTCGTCGCGTACCGGTCTTGCTGTGACCGGGTGAAAAAAATATCGATCATCAGGAATTGGGAAGAAATCACTTCGACGCATGCGTGGAACATCTTCCGCGTGCTGCGGTGAGGCAAGCAGGTAACGAGGCTGGTGACGATCCCCGGTTTCCATATCATATCAAAAATACCAAAGGAGCAGAGGATACACAAGACTCTTTTTCCGATGTGCCCCGCTATCCCTCCTGTGAGCGGGTCATCGCGGCATGCAGCAGAACACCCACCGCGAACATGCTGGTGAGGAAAAAGGAACCGCCGTAGCTCATGAACGGGAGCGGGATACCGATGACAGGAATCAAACCCAGTGTCATGCCGATGTTGATGAAGACGTGGAAAGCCAGCATTGCCGTGATACCGACGACGGTCAGGCTGGCGAAACGAAATTCCAGCATGCGTGCCAGCGCCAGTCCACGGAGAACGAGGAGCGTGAAGAGCAGCAGGATCAGGCTCCCTCCTAGGAAGCCGAATTCTTCCGCAGGGACGCAAAAGATGAAATCCGTCCACTGCTCCGGGACAAAACGTAGCTGGGTCTGCGATCCCTGAAGATATCCGCGGCCGTCGAGCCCGCCGGATCCTATTGCCACCTTCGACTGGATGACGTTCCACCCCGCTGCGAGGGGTGACGCTGCGGGATCGAAATAGACGGCAAGACGGTTTTTCTGATACTCAGGAAGGTGATCATACAGGTATTGCACTCCGAAACCGACTGAAAGATTGACAGCAAGAAACATCAACGCCACGCCCAGATTCCGCTTCATGACGTAGAAGAGCGTCGAGACGAGAACGGCTGCAAAGAGAAAATACCAGACGCTCAGGACGGAGAGTATCGCGACGATCACCGGGGAGAGCAGTATGAGAAGAAGAATCATCTCGGCTCCGGACCAGAAAAACATCGCCAGAAACACCGCCCAGTACACCAACCCGGTGCCGAAGTCCGGCTGCAGAACGATCAAAATCCAGGGAAGGGCCACGATACCGATTGCCTTCGAAAGATCGGTGAGCGAACGCATGCTTGTCGTGCTGTCGCTCAGGAATCGTGCGAGCGCAAAAATGGTTGCGATTTTCGCAAATTCCGATGGCTGGATGCCGTAACTCCCAATCCCGAACCAACCGGCGTTTCCTCCTATGCTTTTTCCCAGGAACAGAACCAGGACGAGGAGAAGGATGGCTGCGCCGTAGATGAGATAGGCGCTGTAATGAAAGAACCTCGGTGGTGCGAGAAGGACCAGAGCAATCGCAAGAAGTCCCAGA
>JAFGKR010000129.1 GCA_016928515.1 Bacteroidota bacterium
CCCTCGCCGTGCTCATCCCGTGTTTCCAGCAGAAACTGCTTCTGGTCGTATACCAGGGAAGAGTTTCCGCGGAGTTCGATACCGATGTAACCGTCGTAATCCGTGAACGGATCATCGATATGGTTGCGGTCTCCCGTCCCGCGGATGATCCCCATCCTGGCCGGAATTTTCGGCTCATCGGGGATCTCCTCGCCGTTGGTCTCGATCACCACGATCGGCAGACTGGATGACGTGAACGGCAGCTGCTGCGCGGTCGCGCCGGCAGCAAGCAGCCTCGCAGCGAGCGTGCAAAGGAGAAAAAACCGGAGCCCGGGACGGGACGGGAACGAGCGGTTTCGTTCGGCCATGCTACGATATCGGGACATGATACTCCTGATATATATCTCGACCGGAAACATACCATTTCCGGCACCCTGTATCAAGGCAAAATATCAGCTGAATTTCCCTTTTCGGACATATCGTTTCGCGTGATCAGTCGGGACGTATCGAACCCCTTGTCCTTGAGACGACGGAGCAGCGTGGTGTACAGCTCATCGTCGATCGAGCGCTCACGCGCCAGGATCCAGAGATACTCCCGGCTGGGCGTTCCGACCGCGACCCAGCGGTAGTCCGGATCCAGCTCGAGAATCCAGTAATCCCCTCTGAAGGGCCAGAAAAACGAGACCTTCAGTTTGGCATTCCCGCTTCCTTCCACCACCCAGGCCTTGCCGACGGCTTCGTCGATTTCCCCGCCGCTGCTGTCCTGTTCACAGCGGTTGATGACACGGACCGTCCCTCCGTCCATCAGTGCATATTCCGCCGTCGAATTCCAGCAGTGCTTCTGAAAGGAATTGGGTAGACGTGCGATTTCATGCCATGTGCCCATGTATCTCTCGAGGTCGACGGATGGGACGGTGTCGAGCGGAGGATAATTCCCGCCGCAGGACGGGAGGATCAGTGCGAGAAGTGCGATGATGCGTTTCATATTCCAGCGAAACATGGTGAAGGGAAACAGGAGAAGGCAGTCAAAACATACGGAGGACGGCGAGGAGTCCATCAATACAAACCCCGCCCACCAGAGGCAGACGGGGCTGAACACTGATCAAGGAGTGGGGATGCTTACAATTCGCCACGCTCATGCCGCGCATGAAGCTTCTGCAGCATGTCCTTCGTCATGCTGTCGAGATCATAGCTTGGATTCCAGCCCCAGTCCTCGCGGGCGGCGCTGTCGTCCACGGCATCCGGCCACGAATCGGCGATGTCCTGCCGGAAATCGGGCTCGTATTCGTCGACGAAATCGGGCATGACCTTCCTGATGGACTCCGCCAGTTCTTTCGCCGTGAAGCTCATGGATCCGACATTGTAGTCGTTATGCCGTTTGAGATTCTCGAACGGCGCCTCCATCAGGTCGATGGTCGCCTTGAGACAGTCCGGCATGTACATCATCGGCAGACGGGTGTCCTCACGGACGAAGCAGGTGTATTTCCGGTTCTTCACCGCTTCGTAATAGATCGCCACGGCGTAATCGGTGGTCCCACCGCCGGGAAGTGTCTCGGAGGAGATGATGCCCGGATAGCGCAGGCCGCGACTGTCGAGACCGTACTTCTTGACGTAGTAATCCGCGAGCACTTCGCCGCACACCTTCGTGACACCATACATGGTGGTCGGATGCAGCGCCGTGTCCTGGGGAGCGACAGACGGTGTGCCGGGTCCCCACACGGCGATGGAGCTGGGAATGATCACCCGTGCCATTTCGTATTTCACACCGAGATTGAGGATGTTCAGTGTGCCGTTCATGTTGACGTCCCACGCCAGCGTCGGATTCTTTTCACCGACGGCGGAGAGGATGGCCGCCATGTGTACGATGGTGTCTATCTCGTACTTCCTGATCATTTCCTCGACGGTCTCGATGGCGTTGACGTCGATGAAATGGAAGGGCCCCGATTCCTTCAGCTCCTTGCTGGGCTCGGTCTTGCGACCGGTGGCGATGACATTCTCCGCACCGTATTTCTCGCGTAATGCCAGCGTCAGTTCGGACCCGATCTGTCCCACCGAGCCGGTCACGAGAATCTTCTTGATCTCTTTCATGAAGCTCTTCCTGTGTATGATGAACGTTGAATGGAAACGTGATCACGGGGCTGGATGGAGTCCCGTCGCGACGGGACTCCATCCAGCCTCAAACGGTCAGGGGATGGCTGCCGCGGTCGGTCAGATCATGCCCAGTTCTTTCCCGACCTTGGTAAAGGCGGCGATGGCACGGTCGATATGTTCGGTCTCGTGAGCGGCGGACAGCTGCACGCGGATGCGGTCCTTGCCGCGCGGCACCACCGGGAAGGAGAAGGCGATCACGTAGATGCCTTCGTCCAGCAGCTTGTTCGCGAAATCGACGGCGAGCTGCGAACAGTTTTCGTACTTTCCGAACATGATCGGAACGATGGGATGATCACCCGGGATGATGTCGAAGCCGGCCGCGGTCATTTCCGTCCGGAACTTCTTTGTATTGTCTTCGAGCTTGTCGCGCAGGTAGGTGCTGGAACTGAGAAGATCGATCGCGCGGATGGAAGCACCGACCACTGCGGGAGGAACGGTGTTGGAGAACAGATACGGACGGCCCTTGTTGCGCAGCCATTCGATAATTTCCTTGCGTCCGGACACGCAGCCGCCGGATGCGCCGCCGAGAGCC
>JAFGKR010000130.1 GCA_016928515.1 Bacteroidota bacterium
ATCCTCGAACAACCAGGCGCTGCGACTGCCGCTCAGGTCCAGCCGCCAGTCAGCGCCGAAATCCACGAAGCTTCCGTCGGAAGGATCCAGGGAGACGCGGGGACCATCCCCCGATCCGGCCTGCAGCAGTGGCGTCGTGTACCAGCGATTTTCGCTCGTACGGAGGTGATGCAGGGCCTCGCCCGCGAATCCCGCGACACCGTCTCCGAGCAGGAACATCGCCTCGAAGTCCGTTGTCGGCATGCCGCCTGCTTCGGTGAAATACGTGGTGCTGCCATCGGAAGGAACGTGGCGGGTGATCCCTCCCGCAGTGCTGAACCAGAACACGGCTCCTGAAGAACTCACGGCCACGTCACGGAGGTCGCGGTCGGGCAGTCGCTCCCATTCGAGAAAGGGACGCAGCGCGTCGGCAGCGGCATCGTAGCGCCACAGGTCATGAGGTGTGCGCAGCCAGAAGTTGTCGCCTTCGATCAGTACGACGCTGATGTTGCTTCCGCG
Source organism: Bacteroidota bacterium (assembly GCA_016928515.1). Lineage (GTDB taxonomy): Bacteria > Bacteroidota > Ignavibacteria > SZUA-365 > SZUA-365 > BM516. The sequence goes on from JAFGKR010000130.1 coordinate 499, forward strand.
GAAATCGGGGAAGGGTATGGGAGCGTAGTTCCGGGCAGAGAGGTCGAAGCGCAGGAGCCCGCCGTCATGAAGCAGCCACAACCAGCGATCCGTTGCAAAGGCGTCGAGCACACGCACATCCTGCGGAACCGGATAGTACCGCCAGCGCTCGTAGCGCGGATCGTATTCCTCCACGCCCGCGTCGGTAGCGAGGAACATGCGTTCGCTTCCCTCCAGGATGGCGTGGACGACGCTGCCCTGCAATCCCTGTTTCGCGCCGATGAACTGCCATTCCTCGATCAGCTCGTCGTAGCGCGCTGCGCCGCCGCGTCCACCCGCCCAGGTGTATTCTCCCTCGAAAGCGAGCGAACGAATGTCCCCGATCGGAAGGCCGCTGCTGCTGTCGAAATGCAACATGGTGTTGCTGCGGAGGTCAAAGCGCGTGACGGCCCCCTCCTGGCCGATCCACAGTACGTCGCTGCGCAAAGCCAGCGCCGTGATTCGGGTGGAGTGCAGGCCGTTCTGCGGCCCATAGGCAGACCACACGTTTTCTTCGAAGCGGTAGCGGTAGAGCCCACGTGGCGAGCCGATCCACTGCGTCCCGCCCTGCGCGAGCGTGCTGTAGGATCGGTCGGGATACTGCACGCGCGCCTGCGCCCGAATCGGCTGTACGCGGGTGAGAACGAGGAAGAGGAGGATGGCGCTGAGCGCCGCGCCATGTCGCATCATGCGGCCGATTACCCCAGATTCCTTCTGACGATCTGTTCCTCGGGGACATGGAGACTGCCGACGCCGCGCTCGGCGGCGAGGGCGAGATGCCGCACATGCGCGGGATCGGTTGTTCGGTTGTTCCATTCGGCCATGCGCACGCCAGCAGCATCCACCCCGAGCGGATCGACGCCGGCGATGATGGTTCCCGGCTGATCGACGCGTCCCGGTCCGCCCGGACCGTTGGTCAGCAGCACGTAATGCGCGTCGAGGATGGTGAGCTGCGGCCGTACGACCATCGCCAGGTCTGCGATGGCGGCGTGCAGGTCATAGTCCCCATGAAAGGGACCGCGGTCGCGGATGACCCCCATCAGGTTTTTCAACCCGAGACTGACTGAGGTTCCCGAGTGCGCCTTCGCTGTCGGGAGGTTGATGAACACATCGGCCTTGCGCAGCAGTTTCGCAACGGCGATTTCACGGAACTCCTTCGCGTCCGGGGTCTGCACGGTTTCGAAGTCCCGTTCATCCCCGAGCTCCTTGAAGGTCAGCTGCGGCAGCTCCGAGGCGAGGGCGGTCATGCCGCTTTTCTCGAAGCAGCGCTCCGCGCGGCGCATCGGGAAATCCGCCGCAACGATGCGTTTCGCTCCCGCTTCCTCACAGAGCTGCACCACGGTGCGGATCACCTCGGGATGCGTGGTCGATCCCCATTCGGGAGGATTGGGGAAGGACATGTTTGGCTTGAGAAAGACGATGTTCCCCGGCTTGACAAAGGCCTTGATGCCGCCCAAGGCATCCACCGCCGCGCGCACGGTGGCGGGGATGTCGCCGCCTTTCACGATGGCGAGGGCAGGATCGATGAATGTACCCGAGGCCGGAGAGGCGAATCCCGGGGAAGTGAAACCGGGATGCAGGGCTGAGCCGCCGGATGCGAGGGCGCTGATCTGCAGCGTCTGCAGAGCGGCCGTTCCGAAGGCGACATGCATCAGGAAATCGCGGCGCTTCACGGCATCTTCCCCGCGACGTTGCCGGCGAAGATTTCGAGCACTTCCTGTCCCTTGTCCTCGGATGTGAGAATGCTGATAAGCACGTAGTAGCGTCCCTTTACGAATTTCATCCGGTGGGAGAAAATTTCCTTCGTGATCTGCGATTTCGGGGAGGGGGGATTGGACGGTGTGATGGGACTTGTGAAAACATTGTTCGGATCATCGAACACCGCAGTGGCGTCGCTCTCGGAACCCTGGTCGTAGATCTGAATCTCGCAGGCCACACCGGACTGCGTATTGACCGTGCCCGTGTAGCTCTGCATCGCCGCCTCGACGAAACGGTGATTGGTGTAGAGCTCGGAGCCACCGTTGATGGCGTCCTGCAGTTCGGAGGGATTCGTTGCTTTCCAGCTCCCGTCGCCGCCGCTGTTCCGCGCCCAGCTGCTGATCTCGTTGTCGCGCGGCATCAGGTCCGCGATGGTCACGATGTCGGGATCGGTACCCGAATCCGTTTTGTCGCATGCAGGGAAAAGGAGGAACAGGAATACTGCGGCAAGCAGCAGCGCTGCGATATTTTGTGCGATCATGGGAAACAACTCCGGGCAGTTAATCGCTGAGGTATGCGTGGAACACATGTGTGTCTATAGATCTTGCCATCTTGCCATTTTGCCATTTTGCCATCTTGCCATTTTGCCATCGCTAGGGAAGCCGGAGCATGCGGATTTCCTGCACGCTGCCTTCCACGGCCGCGCGGGCGATGTACGTTCCTGCCGACAGCGTGGCTGCGGCGAAGGAAAAGTAGTGCATGCCTTCCGGTACGGTGCGGTCGCACAGCGTCGCGATTCGGGAGCCCTTCATGTCAAACACCTCGAGCCTGAGCTGTGCATCGCGCGGCAGGAAGATAGGAAGCTCGGTATTCGCGGTGAAGGGATTCGGATAATTCTGCTCGAGATGCCAGCTGCGTTCGTTCAGTTCCAGTGCGACTTCGACAGAGGCAGAGTGTTCTGTTTTTCCGTCCGCATCGATCTGGCGGAGGCGGTAGAACATGCGGCGCTGTTCCGCGAGCATCGCTCGGTCACTGTCTGTGAAACGGTATTCACGCGCTTCCGTCGTTGTGCCGCCCCCGGCGACAAAGCCGATATCCTTCCAGGCGTCCTGTCCGTTTGTGCTTCGTTCGATCTCGAAGCCGTGGTTGTTCATTTCCCCTTCCGTCCGCCAGCGCAGCACCACGACACCCTGTTCGAGCGAGGCCGTGAACAGCGCGAGCGACACAGGCAGTGCCACGGAGATGATCTGCATTTTTGCGGGATCCGCGATGCCGAGGTTGTAGGGCGGGGCGGCGGCCTGGTCGATGTAGGTTGCATTCTTCGGACTGAGGCTGTGAGCCGTACGAAGATTGTTGATCAGAATGCGTCCCTGCGCATCGATGGCGACGGGATCCTGCGAGAGCAGGATTTTGTGCGGTGTCGCCTGCGGATTGCCGCCCGGACCGCCATTGTATACCGCGTACAGTGCATCGAGAATCACCAGCCGCTGCTTCGTCGTCATCACGCTGCTTGCCATGATGTCGAGCACCGCATTCGTGTTGCAGTGAATGCCCAGCGATCCACCCGGATTCACCGTTCCCATGTGGTTCTTGAACGCCAGGGTCAGGTTGAGGGAACTGCTGCAGCTGTGATCCTTCAGCACCGGCATGTTGATCAGGTAATCCGCTTCGTACAGGCTCCGGCTGTAGGGACGGTCCCTTCCGTCGCAGTGAATAGTGTAGCCCAGATTCGGGAAGCTGGAATCCTGCACGAGGTTGACATTGTGGCCGAAATACGAAGTCGAATATCCGACGCCGGAAAAATTGTGCCGTTCGTACAACGTGATATTGGAGGCAGGGAAGCCGCCCAGCATTTCCGTCAGCCGGTTGAGCACTGCCTTCACCAGTTCCTTGCGCGTCGGCACGATACTGTTCAGGAAACTTGGCTTGATGGCGATTTTCTTGCTTGTCGTCAGTCCGGGGAAAAACGACGCCAGCGCCGCGGCGGGGGAGGTGTATATCCCTGCCAGTTCCATGATGCCGCGGTCAAACATTCCCTGCACATGCGTCTCGTCGACGTTGTTGAAGCCGAGGACGACGCCTGGATGCTCAATGATGACAATGCGTCCGGGATTGGGATAGGCGTATGTCTGTCCGGTTTCTGGCGGTGTGACACCGTCAGGCGTGTCGCGGGCGAGC
>JAFGKR010000131.1 GCA_016928515.1 Bacteroidota bacterium
AGAGAAACGGGACCACAGCGCGACGTATGTTCTCTTCAGCGATAGCATCACCGTTCCCCCTTCCAATGCGCGGAATCTGTGATCCCCAGTTTCTTCAGCCGATAACGGAGCGTGTCACGGCTGATGTTCAAAAGCCGTGCAGCTTCGGACTGATTGTTCCCTGAACGCTGCATTGCACCGAGAATCGTCTCCCTCTCCACTTCTTCCAGTGACGGCTGTGATCGTCCCACCGTCACCGTAGACACCTTCCCGGGAGAGCACGCTGCACCGAGTTGTGATTCCTGTACATCGATAAGCTCGCCATTCTGTGTGAGCACAGCTCGCTCGATCACGTTGCGAAGCTCCCGGACGTTGCCCGGCCAGGGATACTGCAGAAACAGTGATTGCGTGCGTTCCGTGAGCCCGGAGAACGATTTGCGGAAGGTTGTGTTGAACATATGCAGGTAGTACTCCGCCAGCTCGACAATGTCATCACCGCGTTGCCGCAATGGTGGGAGATGAATACGCGCAACATTCAACCGGTAAAACAGGTCCGGACGAAAGCGATTCTCCGCGATGCGTTGCGCGAGATCCTGATTCGTGGCGGTGATGATACGCACATTCACGGAGATATCATTCACCCCGCCGAGACGGCGGAAAGATTTCTGTTCAAGCACACGGAGCAGCACACCCTGCAGTCCTATGGAGAGATCGCCGATTTCATCGAAAAAAATGCCTCCGCCATGCGCAATCTCGAAGAGGCCCTTCTTTCCGGCCCGGGCGTCGGTAAATGCACCGCGTTCGTGCCCGAAGAGTTCGCTCTCGATCAGCGGAGGCGGAAGTGCCGCACAGTTGATGGTGATGAACGCCTCATCGCGGCGATCACTGAGCCGATGAATGGCCTGCGCCACGAGTTCCTTTCCCGTACCGCTTTCACCGGTGATCAGCACGGTCGTTTCCGGAGCGGCCGCGTATTTCTTGACGGCCTCCACGACGAGTTGCATCTGTGGCGATGAACCGATCAGACCGAAGAACCCCGCGGATTCTTCCTGATCCCTGAGTAGAAAGGCGAAGCGCCGCTTGAGCCGTGTCATCTCCAGGCAGCGTTCCACAAGCAGCAGCATCGCCTCCGTGTTGATCGGTTTTGTGATGTAATCCATCGCCCCCAGCTTCATGGCCTTCACCGCGACATCCGATGTGTCGACTGCCGTGATCATGATCACCGCGACATGTGTCGCGTGGGCATGAATATGTTCCAGCACATCCAGACCGGTCCCGTCCGCCAGCAGATGATCGAGCAGGATCAGATCCGGCGCGTACCGCCTGATATTCTCCAGGGCACCGTGCACGGTACTTGCCTCGATGACCTCATACCCTGCCTGCTCGCACGCGTTGCGCAGGGCCCAGCGGATAAGATTCTCATCGTCGACGATCAGGATACGATCAGCGCGCATGTGCGGATCTCCTCGTCTGTCGGACCGGGACTTTCACGCAAACCGTCGTTCCCTCGCCCGGGGAACTGTCGATGGCGATCGAGCCTCCGTGCTGCTGCACGATGCGGCTGCAGATCGTGAGCCCGAGTCCCGTACCCTTGTGCTTGGAGGTGTAAAACGGCTTGAACACAATCGACTGAAGGTCCTTCGGGATTCCCACGCCGGAGTCATGGACGCATATTTCCATGAGGCTGCCGCTGAGCCGGGTCCGAATCGTGATCGTACCGCGATCCGGGATTGCCTGCACCGCGTTCATGATGATATTCCACATCACCTGCTGCAGTTGTTTTCCGTCTGCTTCGATAACATCGTTTTCCGTGTCGCATTGCAGGTCAATCGTGACGGGAAGCTCCTGAAGCATCGGCTGCACGAGCAGCACGGTTTTCTCCAGAATCATAGTAAGGTTGATCTCACGGATGTCGGGTGGCTCTTCTCTCGAGTAACAGAGCAGATCATTGACCGCAGCGTCGATCCTGTCGAGCTGAACCAGCATTTCGCGAAAGATATCGTAATGTTCGCTGTCCGGTGACTCCGCGCGCAGGATCACCTGCAGTGCCGCACGGATTCCCGTCACGGGATTCTTGATTTCATGCGCCATTCCCGCCGCCATCTCACCGACCGTGGCCAGCTGATCGGCCTTGTGCATGCTGCGGCTGTGCAGCGCCAGGATCTCATCGTAGGCCGCATTGAGTCGTTGCACGAGAACATCGAAGGACCGGGCGAGAGATGCAATTTCCCCCTTACCGTGCACGACGGCGGGAGGCGGGGCGCTGATATGTTCTCCATCGGCGAGTCGGTCGATTTCACTCGTCGCGTGTACCATGGATTGCTGCAGTGCGAGCAGCGGTCGCGATACCGCCCTGTGAAAAATCAACGCAGATACCAAACCGATCACCAGGAAAACAGTGGCGATAAGCAGGATGTTGGAAATGCGGTGCTGTCCCGCCGCCTGTTTGATATCGTCGAGCGAAATACGTACGAGGAGGAAACCGAGTGCTGTGTGGGCTTTCTCATGACATCTGCGACACTTCGCACTGTTCGCCAGCGGCGTGGCAAAAAGCTCCGACAGTTCGCCGCCCCGGCTGTCGAATCGGTAGGCATGCCACCCGGTCCGATCGATTTCCGTAAACGTCCGGAGATCCACTGCATTCTGCGAGGCGCTGCCGGGCGGAAAGGCATACAGGTATCGACCGGTGGAATCCAGGACAGCAGCGCTCGTGACCTGGCCGGAATGTACCATGGTTTCGAGATGCTCACGGATACGATCCCGATTGTCATTCTGGGCACAGAGCGTGAACGCATGGACCCCTCCTTCTGAAACCGCGTGGGCACGGAGATGACTCACTTCCGTGATGAATCTGTATCCTGTCCAGTTGGCTGCAAGAAACAGCACAACCATCCCGGCAAGCAGCAGGAATCCGACAGTCGCGAGAATTCTGCCGGGGAGCGTGTTGAACATCCTGGAGTACGAATGTCGCAGAAACGAAGTCATGGACGGTGTACCTGTGGTTCAGCGAGCCCCGCACACTCGCGGGGGGGTCCTCCCCGAAGGGCGACCCGGGATATCCGCAGAAAGGCGGATATGTTCTTGAATTGATAGTCCGAATTAATATAAGATCTGCAGACCGGAAATTCCACGCCTGATGAAAAGAATTCTCGTGTGCCATATGCCGGTATAGACGGGACACGGATCCGCCGGCACCAGGTGCCTGCTCGCGATATGGATAAGGGAGGTGTTGCATCAAGCGACATGCTGCCCCGAACGGATCCAAAGACCGACCGGATGGGATTGACGACTCCGCATTAACTCCTTCCCTCAGGGTTCAGCGGCTTCGTATTCCCTGAGGCGCTGCTGCATTTCTTCTCGCTCCGGCGCAAGTGTGCAGGCGCGGATGCCCCGCCGGAGGATCTCTGCAGCCCGTGCAGAATCGCGAAATGCACTGTGCAGTATTCCGGAAAGCCGAAGATACGCCGCTGGATACTCCGATGGAGCAAGGGCGATCGTGCGTTCGTAATACCGCCGCGCAAGGGAGGCATTCCCGCCCTTTTCGCAGAACCACCCTGCGAGAAAAGTCAGGGCAGGGTCCCGGCTGTCGGGAGTGAGGGAGATGGACGTGATCTCTAGCCGCTGGGCATCCTTGAGTGCGCTGTTCGCGGCGGCATAGTACAGGCCGATTTCCGGCCACTCGCTGAACAGAGGATCGAATTCCCGCGCATACCGCTGGGCGATACCGTGTTCGTCCTCGGAGGAGGCGAGCAGAAGCGTCGAGGTAACACACTCACGCAGGCGAACAGCATCCATTTCTCCATCCCGCTGTATGCGACTCCGCTGCCTCGCTTCCCGCAGAAGCAGGGTGCAGAGTGTATCGAGCTGTTCCGCGCGTCGCGACTGCGGCAAACGATGGAATGTTATCTGCATGCTGCGGCACACGGATTCCTGCCGCACCCTGAGAAGAAACTG
>JAFGKR010000132.1 GCA_016928515.1 Bacteroidota bacterium
ATTCCTCGTCGCTGTATACGCGAACCGGATCTGCGCCTTCGGAAACGGTGAATGTCCGCTCGATACGCTGCCACTGCGTCGTGAGCGCAATGCTTTCGTCGAGGAAATTCCCCTCTCCCTCACGGAAGAAGCGCAGGCGTAACACGTCGCCCTCCGCCTTCCCTTTCGCCCAGATGCTGAAGCGGTATTCCCCCTCGATGACGAGCAGCTTGCCGGCGCTGCGATCGCCGTCGCGCCAGTAGGAGTCCATATAAAAGCGGTAAACATACCCGCCGTTGACGAGGTGCAGGGACTGCGCGCCTGGACTCCCCGGCCGTACCGTCGTCTCATCCGCTGCAGAGAGGTTGCCGCCGAAACCGCGGATGGTGTTCCCGCGCAACAGCATGACGCTCAGACGTCCGGGCGTCGCGCCAATGCCATCGATGGCGAAGACGTTTTTCCCGCCGACGTGGGAGAAGTCCGTCACGCGACCGCTGCGTCCTTTCGCATTCCCCCAGACGATCTCGTACCGGGCGTCGTTCCAGAAATCCTCCGGCCATCCGATGCCGTACTGCTCGTTGTTCCACGCCGGATCCCAGAATGCCATCGGGAACTCCGCTGCGGTTGCGCCGTCGTCTGCCAACACCACCGACGCGAAGTCCCCCGCCTCGAAGCCCGGATTGTCGAGCAGGTTTTTCATGAACTGTGCCGCCCCCCACTGACTGCGGGAGCCGACGTTGATGCCGAAACGCCGCACGTCGTCGACCAGCACGCTGTCGGTGATGGTGACGATGGTCTGCGCGTGGATGGGCGGGGAAGCGTTCAGGACGAGGAAGATCGTGGAGGCGAAGAGAAGCGTGGAGGCGAAGAGAAGCGTGGAGGCAAACAGGAACGTGGAGGAGCGGCGGGCAGTACGCCGAGCTTTGACAGGGTTCTGATCACTCATCCTGACCTCCGGAAGCTGCATTCCTGACACGGTGCCGGGCAGCGACATGCCACAGCAATCCTGTGCCGATCACGGTGAGCTGCGCGCTGGAGCCGACCCGCTTCTCCGGGGATCATCATTTCCCGCTCCGTGTGATCCAATCGTCCACGGACCGGCGCCCCGCGCCGCGAACGGCAGGATCGAGAAATTTCTGAATTCCTTCGGACAGAAAGATCCCGCCGACCATGAGGCGGATCAGTATCGTTGCCGTCGGGACATGCGTATGGAACAGGCTGGTCGGAAACTTCATGATTCAATCGATCGCGCGGTTCAGATGCGGTGACGAATCAGTATGGCAATTTCGCGCCTTTGAAACAACCGTCCCGACGTGTGCAACCGTCCCGACGTGCAGCGCGAGGGTGCGTGATTTCACGCTTCCGTCGCTTGGAGAGGAACGCCGTGTTTCGTTATTTACCGCATGCGCACGTCGATATATGCGTATTGTCAATCGTTGAAAGGGCATTTTGCGTGTCTCCATCCCGCTACCTGATCGAAGATCATCGTCATCTTGACGAACTCCTGAATCGTGCCGTCACAGAGACGGAAATCGATGAAGAAGCATACAACACCTTCCGCCGCGGACTGCTTCGCCACATCGCCATCGAAGAGAACATCGTCATGCCGCTCATCCGCGAGCGCAGCGAAAACGGTTTCTTTGCGCTGCAGCAGATTCATCTCGAGCACGGCGCCATCGCCGCTCTGATGGTTCCCCCACCGACGGAGGAGCTCATCGCGGTGCTTCGCGCCCTGCTCGACCGCCACAACCTGCTCGAGGAGACGCAGGACACACTCTACGACGTGCTCGATCATTGCGCGCGTACCGACCAGCCCGAGCTACTCTCCCGCCTGAAGGATCATCCCGAGGTCCCGCTCAGTCCCAACATCAACAATCCCGCCGGACTGGAGCCGGCCAGGCGCGCCATCGTTCGTGCGGGGTACAGCTGGGAGAAGTTATTGGAGGCGGGGAGAGGATAATCTGTCACGAAGTGATCCCGAGCGGACGACACGTATGGTCAGGATACGGTTTCCAGGATTTTCCCCTGCTATGATTGCGCTTCTGACAACCAAACGTATCGGCACAAAAAGCACCGCGAGAATTGCGCGGTGCTTTTTGCTGCCGAGTAGTTGCGTGTATCACACCGGGAAGCGTCCTTCCCGAAACCGGCTTACGCCGGCACTTTCGTCGCGGCGACCGTTTCCCGGGAGCCCGGTTCACGGGCGGCCAGGAGCGGCCGCCAGGTGGCGAGTTGCGCCTCCACCGCCGCCATCTCGATCCGCACATTCGGTTTGCGTGGATTGCACTTCCGGCAGCGCTTCTCGATGCCGGACTGATTGATGCGGATACAGGTGTAGAGCTCCATGCCCCGGGCATCGATCGCACTGACGCACAGTTCGCAATCCACCGCCTGCGCCATCTCCGTTTCGATGTACAGCCGCCTGCCCACAAGCCGGTACGCGAGCGGTCCATTGGCGGTTGACACTTCACCGCTCCCTTCCTCCAGCACTTCGCCGCACAGACACCACTGGTATTCGATCGGGAAGGCGGCGAGACGGGGCCATGCCTCGAAGATGCCGCACCTGCTGACCGGATACGAGCGACAGAAGGAACAATCGGGCGTGATGTACTCACTGACTTCACCCCGTTCGAGCACGGACCACCGCGCCGCAATATCGAGCGACGGCGTCGGCGTGTCGAATGTCACCCAATCCAGGTGCAGCGCCCCCCCTTCCGTAATCGATCGCCACGCACGCACCTTGGCGAAGCGTCCTTCCGTCGTGCGAACACCGAACACGATTTCATTATGCGGCAGGAAGGGGAAGGATGGAGGAAACGTAAACGGGATCAAACCCAGGGGAATCTGCGTCGTCGTGAGCGGGAAGCGGGAGACCTGTACCGGTGTCAGCGCACCGAATGAGGATCCGGTGATCGTCAATCCGCTGGATCCGTTCGTGGACAGCATGGAAGCAGGATTCCAGACCAGGTCCGAACCCGCACGCGTATCCGTGGTGATGGCGCCACTGTCAAGATCCATCGCGAAGCCGACGAAGGATGTATGCCCGCCCTGGTTCTTGACCGGTACCGAAACGGACCGCACGATCGTGGAACGGAGTTCCAGGTCGTCGAGAACAACATTCGTGAGCGTCAGCCCGCCGCCGATCGGTCCGAGCGGAATGGCGGGAAGTCCGCCGAGCGACCCGCTGATGCCGTCGGAGATCATGCCGTCGGCGATGCCTTCCGCCACGGCCTCCACGATTGCGAGCACGACCGCCGCGACGATCGCGCCGACGATTCCTCCGAACAGGCCGCCGAGTCCAAGCGACGCGAGCCACACCCACCAGGCCAGGTCCACATCCGTGTCCACAACAGGTGTTGTCGCCGTGACGGTGATGGCACCATCCGAAAGGCCGAGATCGATGAAGAACGAGAAATTCGACTCGGCCGACCATCCCGTTCCGGAGTCGGTCGCGCGTCCGGTGACCGAAATGCGGTTCCCGATGACGCGCGCCTCGAGATTGGTGAGCGTCCCCTGCCCGCCCGGCGCGGGGATGCTCCGGTTGAGGCGCAGCGGCGTGTCGAAATCCGTTACCGGTCGACCCAGCGAGGTCGCGATGCGGGGACGCATGACGCGCGCGAGCAGCCAGAAGTTGCTCATCATGACCAGGGATTGACTGCCGGCCGGGATCATGCACGACGTCACGCCGTTGATGTTGCCTCCGGAGTCATTCGCCATGCGCACACCGAAGGAGATGCAGTCGCGATCCAGCGCGGTGGTATCGTTCACGGTCGTGACGTCGATATCGAAAACCGTCGTGGCGTCCGCGTCGTCGGTCACCGGTATGGGTGGCGTGAGATCGAGTCGGCCTATGCTCGTCTGCAGCTGCGTGAGTACGACACCCGCCATCATGTTCTGCGCCTGCTCGATCGTCAGCCCTGCCGCGGCCAGGAGAGGCGCCAGCAGCGCTGCCGATGCGGCATCGAAAACCACCGTCACATCGGGAGCGCCGTCATTGAAATCCATGGTCGCAAACTGATTTGATCCTTCCGTGACCATCACGATACTGTCGACGATGACAATGGTACCACCGAGTGGTGCGATTGTGAGAGGAACGGGCGAGGTGATCTGCAGCTGGGAGTTCGAGAAGGGGAGCGTGATTCCCATTCGTGGCCGGGGACGGTCCAGGTCGGCGACGGGAGTGTTGAAATTCAGGTCCGCTGTCCCGACGACGCCACCCGTGTTGACCGGCACGCTGATGCTCGGCGGGAAAGTGCCACCGGCGAGAAACGCCGTTGCGAGTTGGTTATTCAGCTCGTTTTCGGAAATCTGGACGAGCATGTCGAAGCCGGAGGTGCGATCGAGTGCCATGACTACACCTCCTTCGCGCAGCCGGTGCTGCTATCGGGTGTATTCTGTGGTGTTGCATCCGGCTTGATCTTCCCGATGCGGCCCTTTGGAAAAGCGGTGACCGTGAGCGTATCCACTTTCACGCCGGGGGCGACCACCGCGGTATCCCGTACATGCTGATGGGTCCGCTCGATGGCTTTCTGTTCCGTACGTGTGAGTTCGACGCCGGCCTTGAGCAGCGCCTCGACGGGCCGGGCCATGAACAGCCTCGCATTCGCTTCGTCCTGTGCGAGCCATGCTACCACGGCTTTGTCGGCTTTCTTCAGTTTGTCCGTCAGATCCGCCGGCAGATCCAGCGGTTCCGCATCGCGGCGGGGCGCACCGGTCCGGGATCGGCAGCCCCGCGGTACGGCGGTGATATCGAGGTCGCGCCCGGGGACCAGCCGGACGCGAATATTCGTCTCGTATCCTTGAGGGACGTTGCCGACGATCATCTCGCGCTGATCGCCGGTATCCACACGGATATCCGAGACATTCGTGGCGACTTTTCCATCGCGTGTATGTTGCATGTTCTATCTCCTGCATGTATGTACATCAGTGGATTTGGTTTCGCCGACACGGCTCTGTCGAGCGAAGGATGCGTACCATTCAGATGGATCCGGATATTATGGATGGATGACACACCGAAGAGGTGTCGGGCGATAGGGATCCTGAATCGAAAACAGCCATATCATGCGGCCTTGCGCGATATTTCACGGAATAAGTCCGTAAAATACGTGATACAGTAGAGTTGATGCGCAAAATATCTGCCATATTTCCCGTAATTGCAAGCAGAAAATCGTCTCCCGAGTAATTTTTTTCCATGACACTGCGTCACGATGCATCCGTTGTGCAACGGGATGTCATGGAGAATGCTGAATCTCTCCTGCTGCCAACGACATGAGCGCCGCTCCGACGACCACCCTGGTTCTCATTGAACGGACAGAAGAAGTACTGTACCTGTAGAGCCCGTTCGTTTCCGGTTATCGGCCTGGAGAGCGGGAGATAGGGAAGGGCAACCACATCGCTCCGTAAAGAGCGCTCACCGTCTGTCACGGACGAACATCCGAGTTGCGTGACGGCGACATTTGCACTCAAAGCCCAATTTCCATAACTTAAACTTGAATAATCCTCTGAATTGATAATCCGCTCATCGGAGACACTGTCCTTGGTTCAGTGAATTATCCATACACGCATGCAACGGTGCCACGTCGCACCACGGAGTATCGGGCATGAAGCTCTATATCAAGTACATGGTCAGCATACGCTGCAAGATGGCTGTCAAGGCTGCGCTGGATGCACTTGGTCTTCAGTACGGGGTGGTCGACCTGGGCGAAGTGGAGGTCAAGGGGAACATGACATCCGAGCAGCGTGAACTCCTCCGTGACACCCTGCTTCACTCGGGACTTGAACTGATGGACGATAGAAAGGCCATACTGATCGAACGGATAAAAAACACCATCGTCGAAATGGTCCACTACACCGACGAAATGCCGAAAACCAAAAATTCCGTCTACATCGCCGAACGATTGGACCACAACTACACGTATCTCGCAAACCTGTTTTCCGAGACGACGGGTACAACGATCGAACAGTTTGTCATTGCGCACAAAATCGAACGCGTGAAAGAACTGCTCCTGTACGATGAGCTCAATCTGACGGAGATTTCCTACCTGTTGAATTACAGCAGCGTGGCGCATCTCTCGGCACAGTTCAAGAAATACACTGGATTGACGCCCACCTTTTTCAAACAGATCAAACGGAAAAAACGCATCGTTCTTGAAAACATATAGGTGACACCGCACAGGCGCACACAAGGTGTGAGTCTTCATGACCGCACCGTACGGAATCCCACGTCATCTCGATGCACGAAACAGAAAAACCCCGCCACGAATGACGGGGTCTCTGTCGCGTACCGCGTATGTCATGCGGAAGGGGAACCTCTGATCTTATTTCAGAATTTCGACGAAGACATTCCTGTTGTACATTCTGCCTTCCGGGTGGCTGTTGTCGAAGGTGTACTTCATCTGCTGTTTGCCAATTCCAATGGCGATCACCTTCACGTCTTTTCTTGTCCCCCTCAGTTCGTCGACGATGATGTCCTTGACCTTGTCCGCTCTCGCCTGGGAGAGTGTCTGATTGCCTAAATCATTGCCGATGACGTCGGTGTGGCCATGGACATAGACGATATTCCCTGATTCCATTCCGGCTACGATATCATTCCGCAGTCTGCTTTCATATACGCGAACCGCATCGGACTCATTATAGTCGAATACCATCAGGTAGCGTTTGGCATTGCCAACCATATCACCGTGATACATCTTGAATTCCATGGATTCCGTGGCTTGCTCCCCATCCTGGAGGGAGAAGGTGACAGCGACCTTGAACTCAGCTTCCCTGAGGTCGCCCATGATCGGGGAGAGATCGAGAGCCGCCGTGCGTGCATAGAAAGGGCCTGCATTCAGTGTTCTGTTTTCACCGGTGACGGACACTCTCCAGCTTTTGAAACGGACATCATTTTCGATATTAATGATCATGTCATTCTCGAACGGTGATTCATCCGTAATGGTATACGGAATCGAACTATACATGTTGGCATTCGTAAATACCATTTTCACTCTTCGGTTCTCATCATCAATCATGCTTGCGTATGCGGGGTCAGTTTGATCGCTACCGGATTCCATTCTGGGTTCTTCGAGATCGATGGCAATTCTGTTTGCGTCAATATCGAAGTTATCGACCAGATAGCTCTTGATCCTGTTTGCCGCGGTCTGAGCTTCCCAGCTTTCGGGATCGCTGCTGCGAAGCGTGACCTGTGTATTTGGATTCTTCCGCATACGGTCGCCATAGATATTCAGGATGTTATAATAGACGATCATCAATTCATCGATGTTCGTCTGCACGTCCGTGTTCTCGTCCTTGACGAAATGACCCAGATCGTCCGCTGAGAAATCCCGCGCTTCGGCTTTCGAAAGTCTTGTGTATCGCAAGGGGATTTCCTGACTGCCTTTGTCAAAGAATACGTAGGGATGCACGGGAAAGTGTCCCTCGACGCTTTTGTGTTGAATCGTGTTTCCGTTCGGAAGGATCGCGTAAAATCTGTTCTTCGAAGGAACTGGAGCAGCTGCCGACCTGTCAGGTGCGACATACGGCGGTATGTATGCATTTTGATCCACCGGCTTTCTGGTTTCCCATGAGACACGGAGACCGACACGGAATGTCTGTGTTGACCAGATGTCCTGCACGGAATTCTGCGTGTCCGTTGTATTTGCTTTCCGCTGTGCAGCAATCCATGAGTAGTCAAAAAACGGGGAAAGAAAAACGGAGGTATTGCGGCCTCTGCCGATTTCCACGTCATACGCCGTCCCGAAGGACGCACCGAGTGAAACCACGCTTCTGTCCGGAACTCCCATGTCAGCGCTGGTCACGGGACCATTCACATCGGCCTTGAAATCATATGTGCCCGTGAGATTCGCGGCGATCAGGGGACCGGCAGTAAAGCTGAGACGCGGGATCAGATGCTGATCAATCCTCAATGCCGGTTCGAACGACAGATAGGCCATGCGTGTGATAAACTCGGTTTGGGGGGTGGCGTAAATATCCTGGACCGTGGCATTCCGCATATCGTAGGAAGCCCGGATCTGCACTCCCCACCAGCTTCGCGAAAGATATTCGACCATGACACCCGCATACATGCCGGTACCGTTTCCGTTTATTTTCTCATTATCCGTATTGGGTTTGTCGAAATTGGGGAAGGGCTCGTGCAGATGCTGATAGCCCAGAGATGCTTCGTTCAGATTGAACCCAAGGCTGCCGCCCCAACGAAGGGCGCGCTCCCTGAAATTCGTATCCTGTGCCGTTATCGTGCCGGCGCCTACCAGCAGCAGGACGGCAATGATTGTGCCG
Source organism: Bacteroidota bacterium (assembly GCA_016928515.1). Lineage (GTDB taxonomy): Bacteria > Bacteroidota > Ignavibacteria > SZUA-365 > SZUA-365 > BM516. The sequence goes on from JAFGKR010000132.1 coordinate 8,254, forward strand.
ATCGTGAAGTTGTGTGTCCGAGTATTCATGAGAGTATTCCTTGTAATGTGATACACTGCTGTTCTGCTTTCATTCTGAAAGTGCAGCACGGGGTGATGATGAACTGTATACTACCTTCTTCCGGGCATCCGGTCTGTCTGGTTTCGGGAACAATGCTCGGATGACACAACTGTGTTCATGACTCATACCCGCTCTTAATTACCGTCAGTATCATTTTAAACCGTTCATTCGCACGAACAATGTTCGCAGTATGAGCCGGGATGATTATCGATTCACCAGTGTCGAGAAGGTGCGAGATACCGGCGATGACGATTTCCGCCCTTCCTTCGATGATCTGCACAAACGAATCAAAGGGGATCGTTTTCTCGACCAGCGCTTCACCTATATCAAAAGACATGACACTAACTTTGCCTGTTGTCTTATTGATAATGGTTTTACTTACAACCGCATGCGGTTCGTATTCAATGATCTCGACTGTGATGACCGCTTTTGATTTTTCTATCTCTGTAGTTTTCATGAGTGCCGCCGTGGATACCATCGTTCCGTCGTTATTGAATATACTGGAAAGCTCCTCGATTGTGACGCCTGTTGCCTGTGCGTTCCATACCTGCATGCTCCTGCTTTGGCAAGCGGAAACCGGAAATTTATCTAATGACTGTACACGTTTCATTCTCCTTCGGATACTGTGCTGAGTCCGCTCGACGCTGTTCTGTTGACGTGTGGCTGATACGCATCTTACATTGACCACCGTATGTGCGGCTCGTACATTCACGCAGTGCATGACTCACGCGTCCATCGGTTCTGCATGAGCCGCATTTCACATGCAGTACGCGTTGTCCTTCGCAATCAACTCTCAGCGTTGGTTTTGACGCATAGATAAGTTGTCTCTTTACGAGGGGAATTGTGTTACACTATATCATCTATTTATTGCACTATTCTGCAGATGCATCGCCGCGGTCTCGACGGTACGGCGGTACAGCAGACGTCTCTCCGACTCGAAGTCGTGATCGGACTGCCACAAAAGGGGTTTCCAGGATCCTTGTCGGATGGTATCGGGCTTCATACCATGAGATGAATCCGTATTTTCAGTCAGGAGTCCTTCTTATGGGGTGAATCGATCTCGCGTTGGACTCTTCTGTTCGCAATCTTCGCAGTTGAAGTCCTTCAGGAGGTGAGCATTCTGTCGAAAGCGGCACATATCCTGTCCACCTTCTGGGACGAAGACGACGCAATCCCGAAACGGGCTGTGAAGCGTGGATGAAGCGGCGGGAGACTGCCGGGATCGAATCCCTGGGCATCGACGAGAGGAGCTTTGGCAAATGATGTGCGCGACCACCGCACCGTCAACGGCCTCCATCCCTCTACCCGACATCAGGATCCCGGCCGGACCGACGATTCTCCTTCATCCGGTATTCTGTACAGAAACGTACAGAATAATGTACAGAATGATTTTCGTCGCCTGCCGCAACGCCACGCGATTGTATTTCTTCATCGGGAGGAAGGCCTGTGTGACGCGCAGGATCTCCTGATGCGCACGCGGGATCAACTCCTACATTTTCCGGATACGCGGGATCACTTGCAGGCGACTGTGATCAGCGACCTCTTTCACTTCCTCCAGCAATTCCGACCGGATCGGCACCTCGATCTCATCCGACACGAATGCCGATTGTTGCATCCGGAGAATGGTCATGAAAAGCCGGAATGGGTGTTCCGTTCTGTGGGATACGATGAGATTATCCGCGACTTCTTCCAATTGAGCGATTTCCTCGGCCCTGGCTGAAGTACTGACCGTGAACAGATATGTGTACCGCTTGTCATGCTGGATCGTATTCTTCATCCGGGCCAGGGTATCCTTGCCGTACGTGGGGGAGAACAACAGCAGGTTCAACGCCGAGCCGAAGACGAGGATCCCGGGTCCCTCATTCGGCAGAGACGAACAGACCATCTCGATCGTTTCATCCCACAGCTCCGGCCTGACGAGATTTGCCTTGAAGTGATTGAGGCCGGTGAGCGCCACGTCTTCCCGCGAGATGTCCAACTCAACAAAGGCCACCCGGTCCCTGTACTGCTCCACGTCGAGTTGGGCCACATGCTGCAATGCGGAAATGATGAAATCGTGCGAGGGATACTGCAGGGACAGGAACACGACGCTCCCTCCGTGGCGGAGCCATGCGGCAGCGATCACGTTTCCGATCAACGGTTTGCCCGATCCTCCGGGACCGCTGACCAGAGTGGAGGAATGTGTTGGTATCCCTTCCGGAACAAGCCTGTCAAACCATTCCTGATCAGTATGAATTCGTTCCATCATCAATTACCTCCATGCTGTTATGATGTGACGGATGACGACCCGACGCACTGACCTTGCCTGAGGGAATGATGTCTTCACCGTCGATCTCCGGATTCTTCATCACCGCCTCATCAGCGCGAACACACCCCAACCCAGGTATTCACGTGTGTAGGCGGCGTAGCGTTCGGGTTCCGAAGTCAGTTTGGCTCGAACATCATTCGCCAACTCGTCGTCGGGATTGGCTTCAAGCCATCGGCGCATGGTGAGCCATTTGGCCGCCTCGTACCTGTCCCAGCCGTCCTGGTCAGCC
>JAFGKR010000133.1 GCA_016928515.1 Bacteroidota bacterium
CCTGCTCCGCCTCGGCACCTTCAATCACCTCCCCCATCGCCATGCCCGAGCTGTTCGAGACTGGGGAGCTCGGGGACAACGGACTCATCTTCTTCATCGGCGGCCCGGAGAATGTCGGAGGAAATGGTAATTCCGGCGAAGACACCCGGTGCGGATGAGCGGTTCGCAACGGAATACGACGCTCCCGCCGACAGCTGCACATGCACAAACGGAAACCATCGGAACCCGGCGTTTGCTCGAAGACGTGATGTCCCGTCCGGAACGTGGTTGTAGGTGCTCTCGCCAGCGACGAGGAGATTCGTCAAGATTGCGAATGCGGCGCCCGCACCAATGCCGATCCGGCCGGGGATTTCGTGTCCCGCTTCCATGTCCGGATTCCCGCCGAAACGATAGGCTCCGGAGAGATTCAGCAGCAACCTTTGCGAAGGAAATACGGTCACGAGTAATCCCAGTGCGCCATATCCACCACCACCGTCAGTGCTCCCCGCTGTCACGGTCTGAACGGAAGTATATTTCCCGTCCACGGCTGCAGAAAGAAGAGACGATTGTATCGGACGAATTTTCCAACCGACCTCGATGATCTCACTGTTCACCTCGGCAGCTTCGTTACGGATGTTTCGAAAGGAACCGTACACTTCCGAATGCCTCGCCATACCGAAGCACGCTGCGAAGGGAATGCCGCGTACCTCTTCGCCGCCCGTTCCGTCAGTCCACGTCCCGCCGAAAGCGATATGCGCGGAACCGATCACCTGAGCGGTGGGCATGAACAGCAATCCGCTGGCACCGCTGGACGTCAACCCGCGCTGCGCCCTGTGTATTTCCAGGATCTCATCCTGTCCGTCCTGTGCTGCGGACGGCAATGGAACGGCCAGAACCAGCACGACAAGCAACGACGGATGCAGGAATCGCCGTGCTCTCAGATGTTGTGACAGGATTTGCACATCTTCATCCTTGTGTCGAAAACCAGTTTCGGCATGTCCGCGCCATGGGGATCGTGACAGGAAGCACAACTGAATGCACGCTCCGGATCGGCGGGATTGACGCCGCCTTCGAGAGGATGATTGCCTGTCGGATGCGGTGTAACAGCCGCATCGGGATGACAGAAGGCACAGATCTCACGCACGTTCCGGGCCACGAGGAAGCGGTTCGTCGATCCGTGCACGTCATGGCAGGTGAGGCAGTTATCCTGTGCCGGGAAGTGCGTGACGGGCTTCTCCATGGCGCGTTCCGCGATGGTCACATGGCAGTCCATGCAGTAGGTCGCATTGAGTTCAAGATCCTCGTACACCGCGAAGCCCTCCCCTTCCGCTCCGTTGTGACAGGTAAGGCACTCCCATCCCTGCACCGGGAAATGCACCGATCGCAATTCCACCATCGCGCTGTGGCATGGAGAGCACGCATCCTCCACGGTCGCCTGTTCGGCGACGGTCTCCACCGGAAGTGGGAGGGTATGACACGACGCACACTCCGCTTCCCGTTCCGCTGTGTGGAAGGGAATCTTTTCGAATTCGTCCGGCGGTCCTTCGGGCTCGATTTCCATCTGATAGAACAGCCGCATCGAGTCCACGAAGCGGGCCGCTCCGCTCCGGTCAACCATCCAGAGATGAACGCTGTTCATCCCCGGCCGCAATACGAACTGGGATGCGAACGTCGTTGAGAACCGCTCGACATATGCGGGATCCTGCACATCGATCGACCGCGCACGGAAGCCCTGCAGACGGAGTTTTACCAGACGCAGCTTGCTGCCGAGCACCTTCTGGTAGAATGCAGTGAATTGCGGACTCTCCCAGAACTTCCGCAGGTCCACCATCTCGCTGACGGGAAACGCGAGGGACTCCTGCATCTGTTTCCTGTTTCGTTCGAGGATCATCACGGCATCGAGACGCTCGACGATGACATCGTCCCCGATCAGATCCTTCATGCGGAGGGCGAAGCCGTCCCGTTCGTCGCCTGTACGCAGATACACCTGCTCGGTCCGGACCAGCGGCTCGAGTACTTCCACACGGGAAACGACCGATGGATCGAACGTCCCTGCAAGCCGAGCCGTCGCGCTCCCGACGATGATATTTCGTTCAGGAGGATAGACGATACGCACGGCTTCCTGGGCACGAGTCAGGAATGCAGGCGCCACCAGTAGGATCACTGCTGAGAGAGTGATACGAAACATGCGCTGCCTTCCTGTGAATAACCGCAGGTAGCTATCCATTTCTGCCCTATTCTTCTGCATCGTCTGACTCCTCCGAATTCTCTCCGTTTTGCTCCCCGGCAGCGTCCGTGACCCGGGGACTGATCCTCCCGAACACCGTGAGCTTGTCGGCTCCCCACTGGTTCGTGATGAGAATGAGATAGTCCAGTTCGAAGCGGGGATCGACGTATCGACGGAAGGGTTCCAGTCCATCGTACGCGATCCGGATCTTGGCGGGCAGGCTGAGCGCGGCCTCCCCTCCGTCACCACTCCCGAAGAACATGAGCAGTTCACCCTCCTGCGTGAACATCTGCACGTTGGAAAACGCAGCATCGACCACATAGATCACTCCCGTGCTGTCGACTGCAATTCCCTTGGGCCGAACGAATTGTCCGAGCAGTTTTCCGCGTTCTCCGAAGCGTCGCACAAACGCTCCATCCTCGCTGAACACCTTCACGCCGGGATCTCCGACATCCGTGATGTAGAGATTCCCCCCGTGAGCGGTGAGATTCGTTGCGGAAAACAGGCGCTCATCTGTATGTCCCGTCGTATCGGGAAAGACGGTGAGCAGGCCCAATTCCGGAAGGGCGTACACGAACACGCAGTGCCTTTCGAGATCCAGGACAAACAGTTTCCCGTTCGCGACAGCAACATCGACCGGTTTGCTTCCCTGCCCGGCATCGACCGTATGGCGAAGTGAACCGTCAGCGTCGAAGATGAGCACCGCACGCCGCTGAAGATCGGCGACGTACAGGTTTCCCTCTCCGTCGAAACAGCAGTTCACCGGTTCTCGAAGCAATCCATATCCCCCCGGGGTGACACGGGAATACGTGTGGTTGATGAAATCGAAGCGGAAAATATCGTTGAGCTTGGTATCGCACACGTAGATGTTTCCGGCATGCAGATCCACGCCATACGGTTTCAGGAGTTCCTCGGTCGCAGCGCTGCCGAGTATGGCACTCCAGAACGAATCATTATCGGTAAAATCTCCCGCCCCGCTCATACTGAAGAGGTATTGGATGCGTGCTTCATCCGGTGGCTGCGGGTACACCACGGTGCCGGCCGGAATACGGCCCGGTGGAGCGTTGCCGGCGCAGCCGGCGAATCCGCAGCACAAAATCAGCACCAACAATTTTTGCGACAATCGATATCCCGACGTCATATACAATCCTCGGAAGAAAACGGACTGTGTTGCCGGTGTGCGGGACGGTCAGATCGACCGTCCCGCTTCCGGCTCTTCAAAAGAAACGCGCTCATCACTTGTTGTGACAACCCAGACAGAGCGTGCTGGAAGTATTCGACACGCGCAGGAGGTTCCCGTTCGTGTCGTCATGCGGATCGTGACAGGATGAGCACTCGACATAATCGGTTGTGCCCACCGTGACCAGCAGATCCGCGACCGTGATGGTGCCGCTTACCGTGTGCGTCGTTGCCCACAGGCCGGGATCGTTGGTGTTGTCGTAATC
>JAFGKR010000134.1 GCA_016928515.1 Bacteroidota bacterium
ACCGTCGCGCTGCCCGTCGCGCCGCACAGGTCGGAGAGTGCCGTGAAGTTGTTGCTCCACGTCACGCCGCCGCATGCGTCGGATGCCGAAGCACCGCCGTTGGAGGCCAGCCAGGTGTTGAGATCGGCCGCGTTGCCGTTGCCGTCACATTCGACCGTCTTGTTCGAGGCGTTCGTTGCGATGGTCGGAGGCGTCGTATCGACCACGTAAATCGTCTGCGAGCAGCTCGCGGAATTGTTGTAGATATCCGTCGCCGTCCAGGTACGTGTAACACTGTACTCATTGGGACAGGATCCGGGCGTGGTGACGGTATTGGTAACGGTTACCGTCGGATTCGGATCGCAGTTGTCGATCGCCGTCGGTGTAGTGAAGGGCAGCGTCCCCGGTGCAGGACACTCTATCGTTGTGTCGGCCGCACAGGTGATCGTCGGCGGTTCGATATCCTGCACGTTCACGACCAGCGAACAGGTTGAGGTGCAGAACGGGAACGTGGTTTCCGTTATAGTCAGCGTAAGCGTGAAGGGAGCAGCGGCATTGCCGGCGTCGACGCTGACAGACTGACCGGTCGTGGAACCGTTGATGGTCCCATTCCCGCTGATGCTCCAGGCATAGGTGTACGCACCATTCGGCGCGTTGAAGATGTTTCCCGTGGATCCGGGGCACACGTCTCCAACCGGAGTGATCGAGCATGTCGGATTCGCCTTCACGGTGATAGTGCGCGTCACGGTCTCCGTACAGCCGTTGTTGTCGGTTACCGTAAGCGTGAGCGTGTAGCTTCCCGAACCTGTGGCTGCAACGGTCACGGAACTCGTATTCGTGCTCGAAGTAATCGTGCCGTTTCCGGTTATCGACCAGCTCCAAGCGGTGATGTTCCCGATGGGTACAGGAGAATTCGGATCGAAGCTGACCGAATAGGCATTCCCGGCGGAAAGTTCACAGACTTCAGCATCACCGGTGATGCTGAACACAGGGATCGGAAACACCCGTACGATTGCGGAGCAACCGCTCGACGTGAGGCCGTTCGCATCCGTCAGCGTCACGGTGTAGGTTCCCGGGGCCGTTCCCGGCACGACGATGCTCTGCGTCGTCGCGCTGAAATTGTTCGGTCCGCTCCAGAGGTAGGAGTACGGTGGCGTTCCCTGCGCAATGCGCTGCGCGGTCAGCGTCACCTGCGACTCGTCGCAGATGGTTGTGTCCGCGGGGTAGACCGCACAGACCGGTGCCGGTACGTGGTTGCCGAAATCGATGTTTCCAATTGTCGTCGTATTGATCAGCATGGCTTCCCAGGAGTACGGACCGTAGCCGGCAAGGACTGCCGGTGCCGGAGTGTCCACTCCGTCGATGCCGGTACCGGTGGAGGTGTTGTCCGGATAGGTCTGCACCCATTCCGAAGGGGGTGTCTGGGCGAAAGCCGGTGCGGCATTGGTGTATCCGGAAGAGGAACCGCTGGTTGGTGCAGTATCCAGTTCCTCGCTGATCAGGTACACCGACTGGGGGAGTCCGGTCAACGACCAGGCACCGGTATTGTCCGTGTACGCCGTGTCGGAAATGGGGATACCGCCGATCACCGTGCCGACGTAAATCGGCCAGCCGTCAAGCGATGCTTCCCCGCCGTCCCTGACCTGGTTGCCATTGATGTCGTGGAATTTGATTCCGGAGATCTGACCTGCCGGCTGTGGGGGGACGGGAATGGGCACCGTCTTGTTGCCCAATGTCAGGTAGGTCTGTCCCGAGGATCCGGAGACGAAGCCCGATCCCTGACGCACATCGTTGGCAAGTGCGGTATACCCGTACAGATAGCCGCCCCAGATATCCGTCGGCGGAGCATTCAGCTGCGCCTGAAGGTTGTTGTTCCAGATGAAGGTCTGGGAAAGATGCAGATTGAAATAGATATAGAATGTTGTCGTGTTCGGGACATTCGCAATATTTCCTCCATATGCGTCGATGATGTTCTGACGCGTGATGGTGAAGCAGCGCGTGCCATCCGCCGGACCACCGGCATTGCCGTTCGTGTCACGGTTCATGCGAATGGTATCGACGTCGATTTTCTTGTAGCCGGCCCAGAGATACTCATATCCGAAACCGGTCAGTCCCTGATTGTTCTGCGCTGTTTCGAGTTGCGCGCGCGTCGTCAGGGGAAACGCCGTACCGATGGTGTCTGACGGCCAGCCTTGTGCACTCCCCAGGTTGGTCGTTCCGATCTGGACGCCGCGGACGAGATCCACGAAGCGGGCGTTCGCATTCCCCCCCGTGAAATCATAGCAGACCGTAATGTCGGAAAAATTGGTGTTGGTCAGGTCCACGTTCTTGAGTTCGAGCAGATAGGGAACCCACTCCCCCTCGTTCCAGGTGTTGCCCAGGTTGCCTGTGGACCAGGATGTGTTGAGAGTTCCGTTGCCGGTGGTGTCGGCACGGAATCCTTCATAGCGTGCAACGCCCCATCCGGTCTGCGCCTGCGCTGACATCGTCAGCAGTGTCAGAAACAGAACCGCCAGGGCGGTTGTACATCGTTTCATTCTTCTCCTCCTCATACATTGGTGAAGTGATGGTGATAATTGATACTTTCCACAACCGGGCGCCGTGCAAAACATCAACCACCCTCGCAGCGCTCCTCTCCAAAGAGTGCCGTTGGCTTGGCAGGCGCATCGTCCTATGCAAGTGAAGCGACCACCGATGAAGGGGTTCTTCAGTCGTTCCCGAGCGCGGCATCACACACGTGATGATCCACTCTTCGGTAATTGCGATAAGACGACTCGTAATTATCCGGAATTCAAAGTTGAATGTCAAGTTTTTTTTCAGAATAATCGATTTTTCTTTTTTTCTTCCCGCCGCCTCCACGCTTCCCCGCTTCCTTCCTGACACCGCAACCACCGCCATTATGTCCGATCCGTTGGATCGGCCCTGCCATCCAGCACCGAGTGGTGTCACGTGGATTCGTGCACGGCCCGTCGGACCGTGCGCGGATTCTGTTTCTTCCTCGAGGCGAGATCTTTCGATCCACCCGATTTCTGGGTACTTTATGCGCGATTGCACATGCGGATTCCCGAGATCATATCCATACCGCCGCGCCGATTCTGGCTGACCGTGCTGGGCGCAGGACTGCTCCTGCGCATCGCCGCGGTCGTCGTATTCGGAAATGTCGAGCAGCCGATGCTGTATGAATACGGGGCGATCGCACGGCATCTCGTGGCCGGGGAAGGATATAGCACCCCCTTCCCCGCACTTCATCCATACATCGGTATCGAGCGGACAACATATCCGGACGCCACCCCCTCGGCCTTTACCCTCCCGGGGCTCACCTTCATCATCGCCGGTGTCTTCCTCACTGTTGGCGACGGCTCCACCGGGTACGTTCTGCTCTATATCCTGAATGTATTTGCAGGACTGCTCGCCGTCTGGCTCGCATCCCGCATCGCGTCTGCACTATACGGCGAGGCCATCGGCCGCTGGGCTGCCGTGCTTGCAGCACTGTACCCGACCATCGTCATCAGCACAGCGACAATGGGAGGGACGCCCTGGTATCACACCGTCATGACACTGGCCATTCTCCTGGTCATCCGCGCGGCGAAAACGCACGCCGGTTTCCGCCATGCTGTCGTCGCCGGAATCGCCGCGGGCATATGGGTCCTGTTCCGCAGCGAGGCCCTGGCCGCATCGGGATTGCTCGGCCTCTGGCTCTGGCGGCGGCGATCTTTCCGGCAAGCTGCCTCGTTCGGCCTCGTCACCGTGATCGTCTTCCTCCCATGGTCCGTCCGCAATACGCTCGTCTTCGACTGCGTCGTTCCCTTTTCCACCAACGTCTGGCTCAACGCCTGGCGAGGGAACAATCCGGAAAGCACGGGAGGATCGTTCAACAGGCAGGGGAATTCCAACTGGTATGACGCGGAAATCATCGAAGAGATCACGGCCACACCCGTCGCAGCAGACCGGGAGCTGCGCATCATGGATATCTATCGTGAACGGACCCTGGACTACATGTCCCGCAATCCCGGCGCCGCCGCGGCGCTCTATGCAAAGAAGCTCCTGATGTTCTTCACCATCGAATGGTCCGATCCGCGCACGCATTCGATGCTGTATGCTGTCCCGCATCTCCTGCTCGGCATCGGTGCGCTCGCCGGTGTGCTCCTCCTGCTTCGCCGCAGGGCCGTGCTCTGGCCGCTTCTCTCCATCATCGTCTCGAACGGACTGATCGTCGCGGCGTTGCACGTCGAGTCGCGCTACCAGCTCATCATGGCAATTCTCTATATTGTATTTCTGGCCGCCGCAGTTGACGCGCTCCTGAGACGTTACCGCAAGAAATCCGCCGC
>JAFGKR010000135.1 GCA_016928515.1 Bacteroidota bacterium
ATCACGAGCGCCGTGGAGAACGTGCGTAAAGTCACTGAAAACATCTACCGCCTCGAACAGATTCTGCAGGACCAGGTGGAACCATCTGTCGTCGGACTCGCACAGCGCCTCGCAGGATTGCGGAAGGGCATCGACAGCTTCATCACGACATGGCGCCAGAAACACTGAGCGGCCCATCGGCCGCCACGCGAACGGCGCGTCCTTCCCGCATCATCATGCTTCTACGGACGATGCGCCTACGCCAGTGGATCAAGAACGTCTTCGTCCTCTCGCCCCTGCTCTTCGCCAGGCAGATGCTCGATCCGCACGATCTGCTCTATGCCCTCGCAGGATTCCTGCTGTTTTCCCTCATCGCCAGTGCGGTGTATGTCCTCAACGACATCGTTGACGCGGAAACGGATCGCCTGCACCCGGTGAAACGCTTGCGGCCGATTGCATCGGGTGATCTTCCCGCATCTGTTGCCGGCACATTTGTCGCTGTGTTTGTTCCGATGGTTCTCATCCTGGCATGGTTGCTGCATCACGGCTTCTTCGCCGTTCTGTTGGGCTACTTCGTCCTGAACATCGTGTATTCCTTCGGTCTGAAGAAGGCAGTTATCATCGACGTCATGACGATCGCAGCATCCTTCGTCCTGCGCATTGTCGCGGGAGCCGTGGTGATCGATGTCCCGATTTCGGAATGGCTGCTGATCTGCACATCCCTGCTCGCACTGTTTCTCGGCTTCAGCAAGCGCCGCCATGAGATCACTATCCTTCTTGACGACGCACATGTTCACCGGCCGGTGCTGCTCGAGTACAGCACGTATTTTCTGGATCAGATGATATCCCTCGTCACCGCCTCGACTCTAATCTGCTACATTCTCTACACGGTGGACGACGAAACAGTTGCCAGATTCGGAAAAGAGCTTCTGTTCACTGCCCCGTTTGTCCTGTATGGATTGTTCCGCTATTACTATCTCGTCCATCAGAAACAGACCGGCGGAGATCCGACATCGGAATTCCTTTCGGACAGACCGCTGCTCGCGAACGTTTTTCTCTGGGCGATCTCCGTCATCGTGATCATTTATCTTGCATAGGTCAAGGCATGAAAAGCACAGTCGCCGTCCTGTACACGAAACCGGAAACCGTCATCGATGACTATGTTCGTCTGGCGGAACTCGCCGGTATGCGTGACGCATTGAACGCATCGTCGACCACCATCCTCAAGGACAATATCTCCTGGCATTTCCCGTTTCCCGGCGCAAACACCACACCGTGGCAGCTCGAAGCGACGATACACGCGTTGCACGCACAGGGGATGCACGATATCACCTGTGTACAGAACAAAACCGTGGTGACGGACGCCTTCAAAGGCGAAGATCTCAACGGCTACGTCCCCATCTTCAGGCAGTATGACATTCCTGTCCTCTTCAATTTCAAGGATGAGGATATGAAGTGGATCCGGTACGAGCCTCGCGCAGATATGCTCGTCCTCCCGAAAATCTATCCCGAAGGGATTTTCCTTCCGGAATATTTTTTCGGGAAGAATATCATTCATCTCCCCACCGTGAAATGCCACATCTATACCACAACGACGGGTGCGATGAAGAATGCGTTCGGGGGACTTCTCAACACCAAGCGACATTACACGCATTCATGGATTCATGAGACCTTGGTCGATCTGCTCGCGATTCAGAAGGAAATCCACTCCGGCATTTTCGCCATGATGGACGGTACCACCGCCGGAAACGGTCCGGGACCGAGAACGATGTACCCGGAGATCAAAAACGTCATTCTCGCAAGTTCCGATCAGGTAGCTATTGATGCGGTCGCTGCAACGCTGATGGGATTCGACCCGCTTTCGGATCTTCGCTATGTACGCCTGGCCCATGACCGTGGACTTGGGACGGGAGATGTGCGGGATATCGAAATCGTGGGGGATGATATCAGTGGTGTGAACTGGCAGTTCCGTGTAGGAGATAACGGCGCCAGCCGCATCGGTGACATCCTCTGGTTCGGACCGCTCAAGGGGATACAGAAACTGTTCTTTCACACCCCGCTCGTCCATCTCTTCGTGGCGGGCTCGGAAGTCTATCACGACTACTATCGCTGGCCGATCAAGGACAAAAAAGTTTTTGAAGGATGGATGGCGAATACCGATTGGGGAAAGCTCTTTGTACAGTACCGGAAGCAGGGAACGATTGCCGGCGGTGTGAGGGATGCACAATCCTAGCCAGCGGTCGGCACACCAGGACTGACCTTCCCCGTGCCTTCCTCGGAAGCAAGTTCGAGTGTGAAAGTGAATGTACTACCCTCTCCCGGTGCAGATTCCACGAACAGCTCCTGCCCGTGCAGATGTATGAGTTCGCGACAGAGAATCAATCCCAGTCCGGAACCCTTTTCTTTCTCCGTTCCCGGAGTGCTTTTGGTCTGGGCAATGTCGAACAGCGTACGGACACGCTGCTCCTCCATGCCGATGCCGGTGTCCTGCACACTGATGTAAGCGAGTTTGACTGACGGACGCGGAATAACGGTCACGCTGATGCGTCCACCCCGCGGGGTATATTTAATTGCATTCGATACGAGATTCCGCAGGACCGTTGCGATCATATTCTTGTCGCAGCGAACGTCAATGGCCTCCAATCCTGCCCGCAGATCAATGTCTTTCTGCTCGGCCTGCACACGAAGCAACGTCTGCGTGCGTTCCACCAAGGCTGCAAGATCGACGGTTTCGGGATGATAGGCAACAGTACCGAGCTGGATGCGGGACCACTCCAGCAGGTTCTCCAACAGACTGTACACACCTTTCCCTGTTTGCTGCATTTCGCGAAACAGCGGCCGTATTTCATCGAGATTGAGATCTTCGAGATTCTCGGCAACATAATCCGAGATACTCATGAAGCTTCCGAGTGGACCGCGAAGATCGTGAGCGATGATGGAAAAGAACTTGTCCTTATCGTGAATGGTTCTTTGCAGTTCCTCCCTGGACTGCTTCAGCTCGAGGTGGATCGCAACACGGGCCAGTAATTCCTGCCGGTTGAATGGTTTTGTCACGAAATCCACCGCTCCGAGTTCGAATCCCCGTACGATATCGTCCGGTGCAGTTTTTGCAGTCAGAAACACGACCGGAATATCCCGTGTGGCCGGGTTCTCCTTGAGCCGTCGACAGGTTTCAAAACCGTCGATTTCCGGCATCATGATGTCGAGGAGAATAAGATCGGGGCGGGTTTCCGCTGCAATGGAAAGCGCCTGCTTGCCGCTGATCGCTGCAGAGATATCGTATTTCTGTTCTCTGAGGGCATTCCCGAGAACCTGGAGATTCTGCGACACATCATCAACGATGAGCAGGAGCGGTCGAGGTCGGTGCATACAAAGACGTGCTGGTTACCGGATTATTGCGGCGGGGGCGTGATATGCGTACGGAGTTGTTCAACAACTGAGTAAAAGTGCTGTAATGTACGAGGGATATGGTCCATATCAAAGCCGGTAACCTGCTCAAGAAGCGCATTACTCCAATCGAGCAGCGGTGGGTATGCTGCCTGTTCCGCAGATGTGCGGAGTTCTTTCCCGATTTTCTCCATCTCTTGAATATGGTGACTTCTGCACACTCGTTCCCAACGCGGGAGATAGTCTTCGACGAGTCGTGTGTGCAATTCCTGCAAAACCTTTTGTCGTTCATCGGAAAGCACTTCCGTCTTCTCGATTCCGTCACTCCCACCGACTCTCTCCACGTCCCGCACCGGCTGGGGTGACAAGGCCGTACGCTTCTTCGGTGGATGTTCCCCGGGAAGGCTCATTGCCTGCACGATCTGGACATTCGGAATGATGACGTGAAATGTACTGCCCTGGCCGAGCTTGCTGTCGAGCCGAATGACTCCTCCCATGATGCTGACGAGGCGTTGCGTGATGGCCAGTCCCAGGCCGGACCCACGGGTCGTGGAATAGTTCAGGCGCGTTCCCTGACGAAAGGGCTCGAAGATGATCTGCTTCTGTGACGGGGATATGCCGATTCCGGTATCCTTGACGTACAGGTGGAGGCTGCATTGCACCTGATCGACGTTGGAACGTCCGACCTCGACGGTGATGCTCCCCTTTTCCGTGTACTTAACGGCATTCCCTATGAGATTAAACAGAATCTGGCGAATGCGGAGCTGATCGACCATCAGTGCCGTCGGCAGTTCCTCGTCTGCGAGCACATGGAACTGCAGACCGCGTTGCTGGATCTGGAAGGAAAACAACTGCTCCATCTCATGGAGTAACTCCCTGATATCCACCGGGCGAAGCTCGAGTTCGATACGCCCGGCTTCGATTTTGGACAGATCGAGGATATCGTTTATCAGTGTGAGCAGCGTTGACCCGGAGAGTTCTATCGAACGAAGGAAACCCCGCAGCTGTTCATCGTGAATGCGTGTATTGAGCAATTCCGTGAATCCCAGAATGGCGTTCATCGGTGTCCGGATCTCATGACTCAGATGTGCGAGGAACTCCGTCTTCGTGGAATTCGCCCGGTAGGCCTCCTGCTCCGCTCGTTTCCGTTCTTCGATCTCCTGCAGCAGGGATGCGTTTGCATGACGCAATTCCGCCGTCCGCTCCTCGACGGTCTGTGCCAGTTCCAGTTCCTGACTGCGGATAAGAGAGATACGCCACCGGATGACGACGGCAATGATTCCGAAAAGAATAATCCCCATGATGAGACGAAACCACCAGGTACTCCAGAATGGATCGGAAATCCGTATCCTGACCACGGCCCCTTCCCGGTTCCAGACTCCGTCGTTGTTCGATCCCCGTATTCGGAGTGTATAATCCCCTGCTGGCAGCGCGATGAAGTTGATCGAGCGGTTGTTCCCTGCTGATATCCAGTGATCATGCATCCCCTCGAGTTTGTACGTATAGCGGTTCTTCCCTGCATTGAAGAAATTCAGCGCAGCGAATTCAAAATTGATAGACTCATCCGTGTATTCCATTTCAAGGAAATACGTCCCTTCCCTGTTCATCCGCAACGGAATGTCTACGCCCCCGATTCTGCAGGATGAGAGACGAACCGGTGGACGGTAGGGATTCCTGGTGAGATCATCCGGACGGAAGTACGTCAACCCGTTCACTCCGCCGAAAAACAGCTCACCGGAGAGCGATCGAAATCCTCCCCCGATGTTGAATTCGTTCCCCTGCAATCCGTCCGTGACATCGTAACTGTCTGTCCGCTCCCTGAACGGATGGAACCGCGCCAGCCCCCTGTTGGTGCTAAGCCAGAGATAACTCTTCGTGTCTTCGAGAATACTGTATATCACGTCGTTCGGGAGACCGTCGAGATGCGTGTAATGACGGAACCGTGCATTGCGCCGGTCCATCAGATTCAGTCCCGCCGCCGTTCCGATCCAGAGCATGCCACGGCTGTCTTCATAAATGCAATGAATGCGATTGCTGCTGATCGATTCAGGATTCGTCGCATCATGCAGGAATCGGGTGAAACGACGCGTGGTCTTGTCGTAATGACAGAGACCGCCGCGGTCCGTTCCGATCCAGAGATGTTCGTTGCGGTCCTGATGAATTGCCCGGACACTCCCGTAGCTGAGACTGGTCGGATCTTCCGGATCGAAGATAAAGTGCTCGAACTCCCCCGAGTCTCCACGTCTGCAGCTGAGTCCGCTGTCCGACCCGATCCAGAGGTCTCCGTCCCGGTCAAGATAAAACGCATACACCGCACGACCCATGACATGGAGTGAGTCGGTTGCAGAACCGATGGGCAAGCGATAGAACCCTGCTCGACGGGTATCAAATCGATACATGCCGTCACCGTCCGTCCCGATCAGCAGGGAATGCTCGGGTGCAGCAGGATCCGGATGAATCGCGCAGATATTTGGATTCTGCATGTATGCATCGGGTCCGGTGCGACGGGATGTCGGAGGCATCCAGGCATACACGGTCACCTCTCCGGACCGCCGGTCTATGCGATTGAATCCGTTCTGTCCCCCCAACCATAAAACACTGTCGCTGTCCTGATAGATGGACCGAACACTCGAGATGGAAATCGAATTTTTCTCTCCGGGAATCTCCTTGAGAAGACGAAACTGCTTCCGTGCGGGCGAATGAAAGGACACACCTTTGCCGTTGGTTCCGATCCAGATGTTTCCCGCACGGTCCTGATACAGTCGATAGAGACAGGCATTCGGGAGGGAGGCCGACACGAAAGGATTATGCCGAACCTGTGAGACGACATTCGAATGCGCGTCCCGAACGAACAATCCGTCGCTGTCGGTTACGATCCATAAATGCCCCGAACGATCGAGCATCAGATCGCGGAACGCTGTCATATGCCTGCGATGCCTCGCCGGAGTGAGCGGAAGGCGATACATTCGTGTGTCCTTGCGATAGATGCGATAGACACCGGAATTGGCGAATGTCGCCCAGACCTGTTCGCCGTTCCCACCCGCGAGGCGGATACTGCCCATCGATCCCGGGTCACCTTCTTCCCTTCCCGGCCGCACATGCGTGCAGTGCCCGGAACGGATGTCGAGGTAATCGACGCCCGCACCGGGAACCCCCACCCACAAATGCGAAATATCCGCGAGAGCTATATCGGAAATAATGTCCCCCGCGATACTGTGCGTGTTTTCGTTACGATGCCGGTAGTACCGCATGCTGCTGTCCGCAGGATTGAACGCGACCAGTCCATCACCGTCGGTTCCGATCCAGAGCGTACCGGTGGCATCGAAGCAGAGGGCATTGATCACCCCTCCGCTGAATGACCGATTGCGGGGAAGCAGTGCAGGAAATCGATGAATTTCCTGTGACCAGGGATCGTACATGTTCAATCCGCCCCCTCCCGTCCCGATCCAGATGCGTCCGAGCGTGTCCTCCGCCAACGCAGTGATAATGTTGCAGCTGAGAGACCGCATGTTGCCGGGTTCGCTGTGCCAGACCCTGCAACGATAGCCATCAAAACGATTCAACCCGTCGTGCGTTCCGAACCACATGAATCCCTGACGATCATGCAGCAAGGCACTCACCGTCCCTTGAGACAGTCCATCCTCCACCCGAATGTGATTGAAATGCATATCACCCGACGGATTCGTTTCCCCCCCGGTCTCATGTGTGAGTACCAGGAAAAACAAGACGATCACTGCGCCTCGCCACCACTGCATATCACCTCCAGCTTGTCGATGATCCGGGGTCTCAGCAACGACTGGACCGCACCCCCTCGATCAGTTTCCTTTCAGATAATAAGTGCTTTCATGAAATCCCGCACGGAATACTGCTCCGCCGAGAAAATGATTTCCTTCTTTGTACGCTGCGCCTCCGCATTCAGGATTTTCGCTGAGAGGGCATTGAACTTGTTTTCGAGATCCTCGAGCGTCATCGGCTCCCTGGGATCACCTTTCGGGTATTCGAGATACTCGGAGAATTCCCTGCCGTCCTTCGTCCGGACAACAACGCGGGAGGGTTGCTTGGCGGGGAACATGCGCTCGAATTCCTCGGACGCTTCGCCCTTGATCCGGTCGATCACCTCCCATATACGCGAATCCCTGAGCTTTTCGTCGGAGAAGGACTGCGTCGTGATTTTGTGGTCGACCAGACAGGCGGCGATACAGTACGGCAATGAGTGATCCGCGGTTTCCCGGGAGTCGGGACGATACTTGTGCGGATCGAAAAGAATATCACAAGCCCGGGCGATCGTCGTGACTTTCACTTGCTCGATCTGATCGTACGTGATGTCGTTCTCTGTGACGACCTTGAGCACACAACTCAGGTGCGTGTGCGTCAGCGCCTCGGTGGGAAACGCTTTCATACTGCAGGAAAGGATACGATACGATTCTCCGAGACCACCCAGCAGCTTGTCGAGATTCCAATCGGGACCGTAGACATCCATCAGTCCCTCCTTCCCTTCGAAGACGGCCTCCGTACCGGAATACCCTCGCTGCGCCATCATCGCGGCAAACACACCTGTCTGTACGGCCATCGGGTCCACGGTGTTCTTCATCATCGTCAGTTTCCCCGCCGTCGGACAGCCGATGGTATGGTTATGGGATCCGTTGATTCCGATTGCGTTGACCATCTGATCCACACCCAGGCCCAGCATTTTTCCCGCCACGATGGGAGAAACGAACTGTGTCAGCGTTGCGTGATGCCATTTCCTTTCGCGCACACCCGGCACGGCGAATTCGCATAACCGCTGCTCGAACTCGTATGCAAGGACAATGGCCGTGATCGCACTCTTCATTGATGCGTTGACCTTCTCGCCCACAGCCAGTGCGGCCGGAATGAGATCCGACGGATGAGAGGGATCTTCCTTCCAGTAGATGTCATTGAAATCCAGTGCACGGATCATCAGGGAATTCACCAGCGTCGCGTTGACGGCAGGCAGCTTGTCCCCGAATCCAAGCACGGTGGCCTCTTCCGCACCGCCCATTTCCTCACAGAGATCCCGGATGATACCGACGTCCTTCGTATGTGTCGCTCCGTAGGCACATCCGATCGAATCGTAGAGGTAGCGCTTGACCTCGAACACCACTGCTTCGGGCAGGTCTTCGTACCGCAGAGAAACGGCGAATTCCGCGATCTGTCGTGAAATGCTTTTTTCCATGTATGCATCCTTCAAAGTGAAAATGTGACGATGGAGAATGGTGGATCAGGAAAGAGATGTGGCCACCCAGGCTTCGAGTCCTCCGAGCAGGATCAACTCCTGGGCAGCGGGACCGACTGGATCGATCGCATAGGACGTTCCGGACACCTGTATCCGTGATCGGCGAAAATCGATGTCCGCGACGAGCTTCGTACGCACGGTCAATTTCTCAGTCCCGAAGCGTTCCTTGAGTGAATCGATCAGCTCCGGCGCTTCGATGACCAGGAAACCGTTATTGATGGCATTACGCTTGTACGTTTCACTGAATGATCCCGCGAGAACGAGACGAATACCGCGGTGCTTCAGTGCGGTTGCCGCCTGCTCGCGCGAGCTGCCGGTTCCGAAATTGTATCCTCCTGCAAGGATGTCTCCTTCACGTGCGAGATCCTGAAACGCCGGATCATAATTTTCCATGGCGACGGCCGCCTGCTGCTCGGCAGTAAAGTCGTCAATATAGGTATACTTTCCGGGATAGATGCCGTCGGTATTCAGATTGTCCTGATGGCAGAACAGCAGTTCTCCTTCGAGTTTTTCCGGAAATCCGTCGATGACGACGGTCTCCGGCACATCATCCGCTGTGCGCCGATGCACCGTGATGCTGCCCGCAGGGGCTGTCGCCGGAATGGCCTCCGGCATGGTAATGAATCCCGCGAGTGCGGAAGCCGCAACGACGGCGGGAGATGCGAGATAGGCATCTGCATTCGAGGATCCCATTCGTCCCTTGAAATTTCTGTTGGTGGCCGAAATGCCGATTTCTCCGTCCTTCAGCAAACCGACGCCGAGCCCGATACATGGACCACAGCCCGGCGGCAGGGCGATCGCACCGGCACGCAGCAATGCCTGCCAGTCGCCGCGCCGTTCGGCCTCCTCCTGCACCTCGCTCGAGGCCGCGGCGATGTAGAACTCCACTCCATCGGCCACATGCTTGTCGCGAACAACTGCCGCAGCCTCGGCGATATCCTCCACCCTGCTGTTGACGCAGGAGACCAGGTATGCCTTCTGAATGGGAAGTCGCCGTTCCTGAAGTTCCGCAACGGCGGTCATGACCTTGACGTGGTTCGGACCGGAGACATGCGGACAGACCGATGAAAGATCGAGCGTGATTTCCTTCGCATACCATGCATCCGGATCGGCCGAGGGAAGATGCGCCGCCAGTTCGTCTATGCGCTGCCGGTTCATCCGGGGATGCATACCGTTTCCGTCGGCGTCGGAGGGAACACCCTGCAGACCGCGACGCGCAACATATGCCGCTCGTTGCGCAAGCCACTCCAGTGTCAGGTCGTCGACGGGAAAGACGCCTGCGAGCGCGCCCCATTCCGTCGTCATATTGGCGATGGTCAGGCGCTGATCCACCGTCAGTCCGGCGATGCCGTCTCCGGTGAACTCGATGGCGTGATTGAGCACCTCGTCATTGTTGAACAGACCGCAGAGTGTGATGATGACATCCTTACCGGTGACGCCCTTGGGGAGCGTTCCCGTAAACCGGACCTTCGCGACCGGCGGGACCTTCCACCAGGTACGCCCCGTCGCCCAGATCGATGCAGCGTCGGTACGCACCACCGGTGATCCGAGGCAGCCCAGGCCGCCGTACATGTTGCTGTGGCTGTCAGAGGCGACCACCATCGTCCCCGGCCAGGCATATCCTTCCTCGCACATGATCTGATGGCCTATTCCCCTGCCGGCGGGATAGAAGTCGACTCCCATTTCACGTGCGAACTCCTCTATCTTTCGATATTTTTCCAGATTCTTCTCGCTGTGGTCCTGCACGTTGTGATCCAGCGTTGTCACGACCTGCCGCGGAAAGGCGATCCGTGTCGCACCGATACTGCGGAATTTCGGAATCACTGCGCCGGTGTTGTCATGTGTCATGACATGCGCCGGTTGAATGGAGATATAATCGCCACTGCGAACCACATGCCCGGCCGGCAGTCCGACGGCATATGCCTGGGCGATCTTTTCAATTACATTCTGTTTCATGTCCTGATCCTTCATGGAAGAATTGCCGCATGAGAACGCCATGTCTCATTTGACGAGTTCGAAATCGATGAAATCGGCGTGATGAAAGATAATACTTTCCGGGAGACGCTTTTCCCCGGCTCCTTCCTTCGAGTGCGTCGCGATGATGTGCATGACTTCGGAGGGAAGTCCGTGCTTGAATGCCAGCCCGACTCCGCTGAACGGATGCCGGATGTGCTTTCCGTAATCCGATTTGATCGGCTTTCCGTCAATGATCTCATACTCGAGCAGCTTGCCCACATCGGCCAGCAGGGCTCCGGCGACAAGATAATCCCTGTTCACGGGTGTTCTTCGCTCGCCGTGGACCTCGATAAGAACGTCATCGCAGGCGATGCACATGCGACAGACTGCGCGGACATGATCGATAAAGGGGATGGAGACGTTGTCCGCCAGCAGCGTAAAAGGAATCGACCGAAGCAGGTCTTCTGTCCAGCCACGGAAGTCGATCGCCTCCTGCCAGCAGGCGACGACGTTCTCGCGCAATGTCACGTCCCTGATTTCATTGATTTCTGGAAGCAATGCGGATACAAGTTCGCTCATTTCGTCCTCGTGCAGCGTGTGATATGGCAAAAAGAATTATGATGGAACGGAATCGAATGCCGCGTCCGGAAGCAGCACGATAAGAAATATACGTGGTCCGTGAACGCCGGTGATCAGCACTTTCTCTATATCGGCGGTCTTGCTCGGACCACCGACAAAGGTCAGAGCACTGGCCTTTCCTTTTTCCGATAATGTTCGAAGGAGATCCGCCGCTTCCGTGAGGGAGGAAAGAATCGCTCGTTCGGACAGGAGCGTGACATGGACTTCCGGGAGCAAGGATACGGCGCGGCTTTCCCGTTCCGAAGAAGCGATAAGCACTGCGCCCGATTCCGCGATGCCCGTGATGGCGACATCGATTCCCATCGCCGCGGAGGCATACTCGCGCTTCCATCCGGGATGTTCTGGTTGTAATTCTTCATCCGTGACACAGAACACCCCCGGTCGGAGGTCCAGGCGGCGCAATCCCTCCTCCAGACGGAGTTCCACGAGAAGCGGGTGGTCGGCAAGGATGATGCGCTCCGCAGTGACGAGGAACGGCGCAAGCACGGCGGGAAGCTCCCCGATCTCACTGCATCGCCTCACCACCGAACCGGCGGATTCCGCCCTCATGATAAAATGCCGGAGAGCGGCATCCGACGTACCGGTACCGGACTGCTGAATCCGATCACGCAGTGTCGTCTCCGTCAGCGGGTCAATCTCCGTTCGGGAGAAGCGTGCGAGCCGCTCATGTAATCGTTCGCGCGTGCTGCTCATGATCCCTTTCCATGCGAATGAGTTTCCCAGAGCTGCTTGAATGATTGCGCGGGCATTGCCGGGAAACTTCGGCTTCCCCTCCAGATGGGAACGTGCAGCCCGCCGTATCCGTCGCGGAAGAGTGGGGAAAAGGTTCG